>NZ_DLJW01000065.1:0-15869 GCF_002477705.1 Stenotrophomonas sp. UBA7606
GACGTGATCAACGTCTCCGGCCACCGCATCGGCACCGCCGAAGTGGAAAGCGCGCTGGTCTCGCACCCGAAGGTGGCCGAGGCGGCCGTGGTCGGCTTCCCGCACGAGATCAAGGGCCAGGGCATCTATGCCTACGTCACCCTGATCGCCGGCGAAGCGCAGACCGACGAGCTGCTCAAGGAACTGGTGACCTGGGTACGCAAGGAGATCGGCCCGATCGCCGCGCCGGACCACCTGCAGTGGGCGCCAGGCCTGCCCAAGACCCGTTCGGGCAAGATCATGCGCCGCATCCTGCGCAAGATCGCCGAGAACGCGCCGGACCAGCTCGGTGACACCTCCACGCTGGCCGATCCGTCGGTGGTGGCGTCGCTGGTGGAAGAGCGCAAGGTCCGCTGAAGAAGCAGGAGCCAGGAGTGAGTGATGAGGAGTGAGGAGTGAGTCGCGGCAACAGCAAATGCAGCCGCTGCGTCCACTCCTCCTTCCACACCGATGATCAACTGTCCTGTTGCGGGCAACAGCGGTAGCATCGAAGCAGCAAGCCCTCACTCCTCACTCCTCATCACTCACTACTCGCCCCATGCCTACCCTGCTCATTGCCGACGACCATCCGCTGTTCCGCGAAGCCCTGAAGGGCGCGGTGCAACGCGTCATTCCCGGCGTGCAGCTG
This sequence comes from Stenotrophomonas sp. UBA7606, assembly GCF_002477705.1. NCBI lineage: Bacteria > Pseudomonadati > Pseudomonadota > Gammaproteobacteria > Lysobacterales > Lysobacteraceae > Stenotrophomonas > Stenotrophomonas sp. UBA7606. Next base: position 668 of record NZ_DLJW01000065.1, read on the forward strand.
ATGGAGGCCGACAGCGTCGAAGCGCTGTACGCACTGGCCGAGCAACACCCCGACGCCGACCTGGTGCTGATGGACCTGAACATGCCGGGCGCACAAGGCTTCAACGCGCTGGTGCACCTGCGTTCGCTGCACCCGCAGCTGCCCATCGTGGTGGTGTCCGCACGCGAGGAGCCGACGGTGATGCGCCGCGCCCTCGATCACGGGGCATTCGGTTTCATCCCCAAATCCGCCGACTCCGACACCATCGGCCATGCCCTGGGCACCATCCTCGATGGTGAGCGCTGGGCCCCGGCTGAGGCGCACAACGTGCCGCCTACCCCGAACGAGGAACGCGAAGTTGGCCAGCGCCTGCGCGAGCTGACCCCGCAGCAGTTCCGCGTGCTGCAGATGCTGGGCGCAGGCCGCCTGAACAAGCAGATCGCCTACGACCTGGGCGTTTCCGAGGCCACCATCAAGGCCCACGTCACCGCCATCCTGCGCAAACTGGGTGTCACCAACCGCACCCAGGCGGTGCTGATGGCCGGCAAGCTGGCCATCGACGACGACGCCATCGTGTTGCCGCCGGAAGAAGACTGAGTTGCTGCCGGCGCTTGCCTGCGGTTGAGCGCTGAGAACTCTCCTTCCCCAACCCTTGCCTGCGTACTGCGCAGCGGCCCCTGCGCGTTGCGCAAGGGAGATAGCTGTGGCCCCTCCCCTTTGCCGCAGCCAAGGGGGAGGCTGGGAGGGGGTAGCTTTGGCTGTTGCGTTGACGCGCTGACTGGCTTGCCTGCGAACAGCCCCCCTCCCCAACCCTCCCCTTCGCTATGCGAAAGGGAGGGCGCTGTAGCCCCTCCCTTTTGGCGCAGCCAAGGGGGAGGCTGGGAGGGGTGCTTTGGCTGTTGCATGGACGCGCTGACTGGCTTGCCTGCGAACAGCACCCCTCCCCAACCCTCCCCTTCGCTATGCGAAAGGGAGGGCGCTGTAGCCCCTCCCCTTTGCCTCAGCCAAGGGGAGGCTGGGAGGGGGTAGCTTTGGCTGTTGCGTTGACGCGTTGACTGGCTTGCCTGCGAAAGGAGTTGCAGCTCATGCCGAACGCTGCAGCACCGGCTCCGCTGCAGTCACCGCATCCAGCACGAATACTTCCGCCGCCGTTGCCAGTTCCTGGGTCTGCTCGTGCATCGCCAGCGCTGCGAGCGAGGAGGCTCGTGCGACCTCGCCACTCTGGCGGGTGCCTTCACCGATACGCCGCAACAGGCGCTCTACATCATCCACTGCACTGACCTGCCGTGCCGAGCCCGCATCGATCCGTTCCAGCGCGCTGGCCACCTGTGCCACCCGGCTACCGATGTCCTGCATTGCCACACCGCTGCTGTCGGCCAGCCGCGCGCCTTCTTCCACCTGCCGCAGCGATGCATCGATCAGGCCGCGGATCTGCTTGGACGCCTCGGCGGAGCGCTGCGCCAACTGGCGCACTTCGCTGGCCACCACCGCAAAGCCACGCCCGTGGCTGCCGGCCCGCGCGGCCTCGACCGCGGCGTTCAGCGCCAGCAGGTTGGTCTGGAACGACAGGCTGTCGACGGTGGCGACGATATCGCGGATATGCCGCGAGGAGGCGCGCAGTTGTTCCATGCCGCTGATGGCTGCCGCCGTTGCCTGGCGGCCACGTTCGGCCGCGTCACTGGCCTGCGCCGACACCTGCGCGCTCTCGCGTGCACTGTCGGCGTTATCGCGCGCTTCACCGGCCACCGAGCGCACCCGCTGCAAGGCCTCGTGTACGTCGCCTACCTGCTGCTCCACGCGCCCGGACAGATCGGCAGTGCCGCTGGCCATCTCGCCCACCGCCGCCTGCACGCTGCCCGCCGATTGCTGGATGCGGGCGACGATGCCGCCCACCTGCTGCATGGCGTCCTGCAGCCCGTGGCGCAGGCGCGCGTAGATACCCTGGCCGTCATCTCGCATGCGTGCACTCAGGTCGCCGTGGGCAAAGTGGCCGATCACCCGCGTCGCATCTCCCACCTGTGCCTGCACGCTGTCCAGCAGCGCATTGATGCGCTCGCCCAGCTGCAGCACGAAGCCCTGTTTGTCGGCCAGTACGATGCGCCCTTGCAGGTCACCGGCCGCCGCCGCCGCAACCACCGCCGCCACTTCATTGACGATCACCCGCTCAAGCCGGCGGTCCTGCCATTCCATCACCAGTCCCAGCACGCGCTCGGCTTCCAGCACCGGGCTGGCCCGCAGCAGGAAGCCGCTGTTGCCCAGCTCCACCTCCGCATCCATCGCCACACTCTGCGCGAAGGCAGCCCGCATGAGTGCGGCAACTGCCGGGCCGAGTTCGGCCACCTCGCTGTCCACCTCGACCGTCTGCTCGATCCCGGCCTGGGTGAATGCCTGCTGCAGCGCCGGATTGGCATAGACCACGCGGCCCTCGGCATCGGTCACCAGCACCGCGGCACTGGCCACGTCCAGCGCCTGTCGCACGCGCTGATTAGCCTGGGCAGCCTGGCGTTCACCGGCAATGCGCTCACGCAGGCTGGACTGCATCTGCATCAACGCCACCGCCAGCCGCCCAATCTCGTCATGCGCGTTGCGCACCACCAGCCGGCCGTCCAGGTCATCGTCGGCAATGGCACGGGCGAATGCCGCTGCATCGGCCAGTGGCCGCTCCACCGCGCGCAACAGCAACAACAACAGACTGACCAGCAACAAGCCCACCACCAGCACGGTGGCAGCGAAGGCGGCATCCATCCAACGCCGCGCGGCGGCCTGTTCGTCGCGTTGCCTGGCCAGGCTGGCGCGTTGTGCCTGTTGCAGGCGGGTCAGCACCGGCAGGGCCTTGGCCGCCAGGTCGTCCATCGCCTGGGTTTCGCTGTCGGCACCGTAGCGCGCAGCGGCATAGGACAGGAATGCCTCCTGGTAGCGCTGCATCGCATCACGTACCTGCTGCTTGCTGCCGTCCGGCATGCGCGCGACCTGCAGCAGCAGCTCGAAAGGCATCACCTGCGCACTCAGTTCATCGGCGTATTTCTGTTCGCGGCGCAGGATGAAGTCCTTCTCGTAGCGGCGCATGGTCAGCATTGACACCTGCAATGCCGCATCGGGATGTTCACCGATCAGGTTCTCCACTTGATGCACGGCATTGCGCAGCTGGCCCTGCATGCCGCTGTCGGCATCGTGGCCCAGCTCGGTGATGCGCTGGTCCAGCGCCTGCCCGGACTGGACATATTCCAGCAGCGGCGTGCGCAATGCCGGCTCCCAATGCGCGCCCTGCTTGTCGGCCGCCAGCAGTGTCTGCAGGCGCGCGTTGGCGGCCACAAACGCCTGCCCGGCGGTGGCCGAGAATGACATGGCATACTCGGCCTGGGCGCGGCGCACCTCGGCAAACGCGGCCACCAGTGCTTCCAGCTGCGCCGCATCCTGCTGGTAACGCTGCAGGCGCTGGTCGGCGCCGCGCATGCCAACACTGAGCCAGGCGTAGGCCGAACCGATGACGAGCAGGCCGACCACCAGCGCCAGCAGGCTCAGGCGCAGTTTCTGGGCAATACCAAGGGGGAACTTCATGCCGCACTCCGGGCGTAGAGATGCCTCGAAATCGGCCGTATATCGGGTTTCTTGAGGGCGGATTTGTAGGAAATTTCCGCGCCATACCACTCCGGCGCGCGTATCAGGCCATGCCTTCATGACAATGATGTTTCAGGCCCGCAGCTGAGCCGGGATGCCGGGGTACGCTGGCCAATACTGGGGTCATGCTAGAATCCGCGCTCCCTTGGGGAGTAGCCTGCTTCCAGCAATGGAAGCGTCCACGTCAACATACTCGGCCAGTGCGCCGTGGCGTGGACAGCCAGACCCGGTTGGCGAGACCAGCGGCATGCGTGCGCAACGACGGTTGGGCGCGACGCATGCCGTTTGCGTCCGCCCGACCCGGTAACTGCGATGTCCCCCTTGTCCATTCTTCTCGTCGGTTTCGCCATGTCCACCGATGCCTTTGCCGCAGCGGTGGGCAAGGGTGCGGCCATGCGCAAGCCACGTCTTTCCGATGCGCTGCGCGCAGGCCTGATCTTCGGCGTGATCGAGGCCATCACCCCCATCATCGGCTGGCTGGCCGGGCGTGCAGCCTCGCAGTACGTGCAGGCCTTCGACCACTGGATCGCCTTTGGCCTGCTTGGCATCCTCGGCGTGCACATGATCGTGGCCGGGCTGAAGCCGGAAGAAGATGCGGGCGGCGAGGACGACGCCAGTGGTGAACAGCACAAGAGTTTCTGGACCCTGGCCGCCACCGGCTTTGCCACCAGCATCGACGCGATGGCGATCGGTGTGGGCCTGGCCTTCCTGGACGTGCATATCGGCGTGGTGGCCTTGGTGATCGGCCTGTGCACGATGACCATGGTGACGCTGGGCATCATGCTGGGCCGCGTACTGGGCCACCTGGCCGGCAAGCGCGCCGAAATCATTGGCGGCGCGATCCTGATCATCATCGGCTGCACCATTCTGTACGAACATCTGCACGCTGCGGCATCGGCGGCAGGAGCGGCGTAAACCGCGAGGGCCTTGCCATGGCGGCATCATGCCGCGCGCGCCCTCACGTCATTGGTATCGGCAATGCTCCTGCCGAGCATGGCTCGGCACTACCGCTGTTGCTCCTTCCCTTTCGCGCAGCGAAGGGGAGGGCTGGGGAGGGGCTTGCCCTTTTGCCGGGCAAGCCCCTGCCGAGCATGGCTCGGCACTACCGCTGTTGCCCCCTCCCTTTCGCACAGCGAAGGGGAGGGCTGGGGAGGGGTGAGCCTTTTTGTTGGCCAAGTCCCTGCCGAGCATGGCTCGGCACTACCGGTGCGTTGTCAGCGCCGGCGCGGGTCGTTCAGCGCGGTCAGGAAGGCACGCAGTGAGGCCGGCTTCACCGGCTTGGTCAGTACCCGGTAGCCGCGCTCTCGCGCCAGCCGCTTGAGCTCGTCGCGGCCATCGGCGGTAAGCAAGGCACCGGGCAGTGGCCGCCCTGCGGCTTCGCGCAAGGCGACCAGGGTGTCCAGCCCGTCCAGGCGGTCATGCAGGTGGTAATCCACCAGCATCACGTCCGGCTGCTCGGCAAGCTTCTCCAGCGCCATGTCCACGGTGCTGGCCGCGATCACCCCCACCTTCCAGCGGCCCAACAGGGCACGCATGCCGTCGAGGATCTCCTGGTCGTTGTCCACGCACAGCACGCGCATGCCGGCCAGGGAATCGTCACCGCCGAATGCGGTGGGCTGGCGCTGCAGCGGCGCCGGCTGGGTCGGCGTGGGCACGCGCGGCAAGGTGATGGAAAACATGCTGCCGTGGCCGGGCTGGCTGCGTGCGTTCAAACCGTGATCGAGCAGGCGCGAGATGCGCTGGCAGATCGACAAGCCCAGGCCCAGGCCCTGCTCGCCCCAGTCGAAGGGCTGCTGGTAGCGATGGAACTCGTTGAAGATCTGCTGCATGTGGTGCTCGGGAATACCCGGGCCGGTATCCCATACCTGCAGTTCCACCTGCTCACCGCGCACGCGCAAGGCCAGCACGATGCGCCCATTGCGGGTGTAGCGCAGTGCATTGGCCATGAAGTTCTGCAGTACGCGCCGCAGCAGCCGACGATCACTGCGTACCCAGGCGCTGCGTGCGAACACATGCAGACGCAGGCCACGGCCGGCCGCTACCGGGGTGTACTGCGCGGCCAGTTCACGTACCAGCACGCTGGCGTCGAAATCGGTGATGGTCGGGCGCAGGCCGCCGGCATCCAGCCGCGACACATCCAGCAGGCCGTCCAGCAGCTCTTCGGCCGCACGCAACGAGGCATCGACGCGCTCGGCCAGATGCCGCTGCTCGTCGGTCTCCGGCAGGCTGTCGCGCAACGCCGATGCAAACAGGCGTGCCGCGTTCAACGGCTGCAGCACGTCGTGGCTGATCGCGGCCAGGAAGCGCGTCTTCGATTGCTGCGCCGCTTCGGCAGCCTGCGAGCGCTCGGTGACACGCTGCTCCAGCGTTTCGTTGGCTTCCAGCAGCGCCTGCTCGACGTTCTTGAAATCGGTGATGTCGTTGTAGCTGGTGACGTAACCACCACCGGGCAGCGCCTGCCCGCGCAGCTCGATCACCTTGCCGTCGGCACCGGTGCGCTCGAACACATGCGGTGAACCGGCGCGCATATAGCCGATGCGGCGATTGATCTGCACTTCGATGTCACCCGAGCCCAGCTCACCGCGTTCGGCGTTATAGCGGATCAGGTCGGCAACCGGACGACCGACGTAGAGCATGCCGTCCGGGTAACCGAACATCTGCTGGTAGCGTCGGTTCCATGCGGTCAGGCGCATTTCCGGATCCACCACGCTGACGCCGGCGCTGATGTTTTCCAGTGTGGTGGACAGGATCTCGCGGTTGAAGCGCAGTTCCTGGCCGGCTTCGTCCAGCACCGCCACCACTTCGCCCAGGTCCATGCCCGAACCACGCAGCAGGCTGGTCAGCAGCAGGCGCGCCGACGCCGCACCGATGGAGGCGGCCAACAGGCGTTCGGTGAACTGCACCCAGATGCGGTCAGCCGCAGCGGCCGGCTGGAACTCGCGGTCCAACAGTTGTGCCTGCTCGCCAAACGCACGACGGGCGCGGTTGTCGCCAATCACGCGGGTGGCCAGCGCCAGCAGGTCGCGCACCTTGACGTGGGCCGGCCAGTCACCGGCCACCACCGGGCGCTTGGCGTAAGGGTCCAGAAACGGTGCCGCGCGCAACCGCTCGGCCACGTCCGGGCGCGAGCGCACCGACACCAGCAGCATGGTCACGGTATTGAGCAGCAGCGACCAGAAGGTGCCGTGGGTAAGCGGATCCCAACCGGTGATGCCGAACAGTTGCTGGGGCCGCAACCAGCCAATGCCGAACGGGCCGTGGGCCAACAGCGTTGCATCCAGCCAGCCACCGTGGCTCAGCGCCGGCACCAGCAGGGTATAGGCCCAGACCAGGAAGCCGACCACCATGCCGGTTTCCACGCCGCGCCGGCTGGCACCGCGCCAATACAGGCCGCCCAGCAGGCCGGGCGCGAACTGCGCCACGGCGGCGAAGGCCATCAGGCCGTAGGCGGCCAACATGGTGTCGTTGTTGCTGCCGCGGTAGTAACCGTAAGCCACCAGCGCCAGCAGCAGGATCGCCAGGCGGCGGATCCACAGCACCCGCGAAGCGACATTGGCCGCTTCGCGGTGGTCGCCACTGCGGCGCAGCAGCAGCGGCATCACCAGGTCGTTGCTGATCATCGTGGCCAGCGCGATCGAAGACACGATGACCATGCCGGTGGCGGCGGAGAAGCCGCCCACATAGGCCACCAGCGCCAGTGCGGTGCTGCCACCTGCCATCGGCAGCGCCAGCACCAGGGTGTCATCCGACGCCAGCCCGGTACCGAACATCGCCGCGCCAGCAGTGGCGATGGGCACGATCATCAGCGAGATCAGGATCAGGTAGCCGCCAAACATCCAGCGGGCGCGGCGCACGTCACCGGCATTGCCGCATTCCACCACCGCCACGTGGAACTGGCGTGGCAGGCAGATCAGCGCCAGAAAGCTGAGCAGGGTCTGCGAGACAAAGCCCACAGGCGGCATGCCCTCGAACAGGGTGCGCGCCGAGGCCACCACCGATTCGCCGCGGTCGGTGAGCCAGATATAGGCAAACACGCCTACCGCCACCATCGCCACCAGCTTGATCATCGACTCCACGGCGATGGCCAGCATCATGCCGTAATGGTGGTCGGTGGCATCCACCTGGCGGGTGCCGAACAGGATGGCGAACAAGGCCATCAGCAACGCCACGTACAGCGCCGGATCAGTAAGGAAACCCTTGCCGGCGGCATCGCCGCTGAGCACCTGCAGGCTCATGGCCACGGCCTTGTACTGCAGTGCCAGGTAGGGCACCACGCCGATCAGCGCGATCAACGCCACCAATGCCGCCAAGCGCCGCGAGCGGCCGAAGCGCGAGGAGATGAAGTCTGCGATGGACACCACGTTCTCGCTGCGGGCGATCAGCGCCAGCCGCTCGATGATGCGCCAGCCGAAGATCAGCAGCAGCAGCGGGCCAAGATAGATAGGCAGGTAGCCGATGCCATAACGCACCGCCGAGCCGACCGCGCCGTAGAAGGTCCAGGACGAGCAATAGACCGCCAGCGCCAGGCTGTAGACCACCGGCCGCAGCCAGGGGCGGTCCGGGTACAGCGGCCGACGGTCGCCCCACCACGCCACGCCGAACAGCAGCGCGGCATAGCCGAGTGAGACCAGGAGCAGGATCCAGCTGGAGACCAAGGGTGTTTCCCGTGCGACTTAGCCGGGCCAGTGTAGCCATTCTCTCGGCGGCTACGCTTCAGCCAACAAGGGCGACCCTCGCCAACAGCAGAACGCCCCGGTTTCCCGGGGCGTTCACTTGGTACGGGCGATGGTGCTCAGTAATAGCCGGTCATATTGATGAACCAGCCTTTGTTATCGAGCCTCAGGTGGGTCAGGTCATCACTGAAGTCAGTGAAGTTGTAACCGACACCCAGCTTGAAGTTGCGCCCGACCTGGCGGTCCACGCCCACCAGCCAACCCTGCTTGCGGCCGCCATCCTTGACGTCCAGCACACGGTACTCGGCCAGTCCGTCCCACTTCGCGATCAAATGGTAGCGCAGCTGTGTGGCGGCGAAATCGGCGCGGCTGTCCAGCCAGGCCCCTTCGCCACGTCCCATACGGTAGTCGCCGCGACGCGAGGCCAGCTTTCCAGCCATCTCCCAGCGCGGTGCCAGCTGCCAGATGCCTTCGAACGACAGCACATGCGAGCGCTGGTCATCGGAAGCACCCTCCACCTGGCCGGGTGACGCAAGGTCATACAGATAGGTGTATTTGCCAAATGCCGCCCAGCGGGAACTGTCATGCGGGCGGTAGGCAAACCCGGCGTTGACCTCGGCCAGACGAGCGCCGTCCTGTGCGTTCAGGCTGTCGGATGTATCCGCATAATTGGCACGCAAGGCCAAGCGCCAGTCCTCATTGACCTTGTAGAACAGGCGGTTGGTGGTGACCCACTGTTCACGCCGTTCGGCACCGCTGTCGCGGCGGTACTCCAGCTTGCTCGACCAATCCGTGCGCTCGTCGGTACGGCCACCGTTGACACTGTAGGCACGGCGGGTCACACCACCATTGCTGGTATCAAGCTCACCTTCCTGCAGCGTGAACCCCAGCCGCCAACCTTCCCCTGGATAGAAATCCATGCCGAAGGTATGCGCCAGGCCGGCAGCGTCATAACCCGGGTCTTTCAAGTACTGGCTTTCGTTGTAGACGTTGACCTGGTTGGACAGGCGCCAACGTTGGCCCACGGTCCAACCCGCTGCCTGCTTGTTGTTGAACAGCGGGTCGGCTTCCGTGCTGTCGGTGCTGTAACGGTAGTTGCCGTAGATGCTGTGGTCTTCGGCCAGCCAGTACTCGGCATTGACCTCGGTGGCATGGCCACGGCTGCCGTCGCTGTAGGCAGCACCCACGCTGGAGCGGTTACCAAACTGGTATTTACTGCCCACGGTGTACAGATCATTGTCCGCATAGCGGCCGTGATCGTCGTCCACCGTGTACTGGGCGATGCCGTAGATCTCCAGCAGGCTGGTGACCTTGCGCGTATAGCTCAAGGCCGCAAGTACCGGCTCCACCGTTTCCGAACCGCGCTGCTCGCTGTTGCGACGCAGCTCGGCGATCCACTGGTTGCGATCATCCGGGCGCCAATCGGCCGTCAGCTGCTGCTGTTCAAGCACCGCACCATCACGGTCCGCATGGCTGTACTGCCCGTACAGGCTGAAGTTCTGGCTCAGGTAACCCTGGAACTCGGCACCATACTCACGGATGGCGGCCCCGGCGGTGGTGGAATGGGTGATGGAGAAGCCGGGCTCCACATCCCGCCACCAGCCGCCCACATTCCAATCGCTACGGGTCCAGCCCAGCTCCTGGAAATTGGCACGTGCTTCCACCGCGCGCGCATCACCGCTGCGCGCCGTCGCCGACGGGCGCTTCTCGATGAAACTGAAACCACCGTTGTCCGAGTAGAAGATCGGAGCGGCCACGGACTCGCTGTGTGACTGCTCGAACTTCACGTAGGTACCGCGACCGACCTGCACCGTCACGTCCACGCCGGTCAGCGTGTAATCGTCACCTGCACGTGCCTCATCGACATAGGTACCACCCACCGCAACGTGGTTGCCAAACCAGTGCTTGCCGCGCAGGCCGATACTGGTGTCATCCGTGTCGAAACCGGCTGGAATGTACTCGTAGTCCACCTTCAACAGCTGTTCGTAGCCATCGAGCGGGGTGTCGCGGGTGATGGACGGCAGGTTCTCGCGGGTGATCTGTGCCAACGGCCGGGTGAGGATGATCCGGCCCTGCAGTTCGTCGATCTCGTAGTCAGCACCACGCTGGAGCTGCGTGCTGGCCAGTGTGCGCCCGGTCTTGGGATCGCGCACGTCCAGGGTCACATAGTCCGAGCCCGGCAGTACGTCCGTCTGCCGCAGGTAGTACAGGCTGCCGCCGGTGCCCAGGAATTCACTGTGTCCAGCCGCCGACTGCGCCTGCGACGCAAACAGCTTGAGCGTACTGCCGGCGTCACCCAGTTCGGTGGCACGACGCGCACGCCAGCTCAGTGCTGCGCCATACAGCGAACGGTTGTACTGGCCGTACTCGGTGCCATTGAAGCCAGTGGAGAAATTTCCCCACAACGCCTGGTTCTGGTCCCAATCCGCACGGACATACAGCCGGCCCTGGGTGTCAACGTCACGTACCGTGGTCGAATCGTCGCCATAGGTCGGGTAGTACATGTCCGGATCAAGACGGCGGAACACGTCCTGGGGGTCAGCATCAAGGAACCCGTTGAACAGGTGCTTGATCTCCCGGTCCTGCGTATCTGCCTGGGCCGTCAACAGGTACTTGCCCTTGAACTTCTGCTTCAGATAGAACGCCAGGCGGCCATCACTGATGAAGCCATCCTTGTCGCTCCCATCCTGCGCGCCCGGGGTCACGCTGCTGCCCACGCTGTTCTTCGACAGCGTGACATCGGCCATTGCCACGAGGAAGCGATGCGCACCGGTGACATCCACATCCAGCGTACGCTGGATGGGGGCGGCATTGGGTACCGCCACGCCCAGCGCAAACGCGTGATGTCCGATTGGCTGCAGGAACTCGGCGACGAACTTGCGCTCCATGTCCACCGGGAACGTTTCGCCGTTGATCGTCAGCTGCGCGTTGGCAGGGATATCGCGCCCATGGATACGCACCCGCGAGCCATAGATCGGGATGTTCTGCAGACGCAGTGCATTGCTGCCGTAGATCGCATCGCGCAACTGCGTGGCCTGCGCCTGTTCAAGCGAGGTCCCCACGCCGGTCTTGCGCTCCTGGCTTTCACGCGTCGCCTGCAGGTTGCGCGCATAGTCCTCAGGCGTCTGCAGCTGGATGCTCTGCGCATTGGTTTCGTCGAACTGGCCATCGGCACCGTAGGCGCGGGCGATATAGACCAGCGTGTCCCCGGCGCGCAGGTTCAGGCCCGCAGGCAGGGCGCCATCCCAGTTGGCGGTGCCCATGTTGGCTACTTCCACCGGAATGGTGGCCAACGGAGCAACGCGGTCACTGTCGGTGCCGCGATACACCAGCACTTCCATGCGTTGCATGAAAGCCGCGTAGTTGCTGTAAGCCTGGAACTGCACGGGCGCGGTGATGCGTCCCTCGAAGAACGGGGCTGTCTGTGAGGTCTGCACGTTGAGCAAGGCCTGGCCCAGCGTCGGGTCCTCTGTCACCCACACCACGCCACCGTTGGGCAGGTCCACCGAGAACGTTCCACTGACCTTCGCCCTGCCAGGCTGCCGCGGTGCCGCCAACACGTCGACACGGCGGTTCTCGCTCAGCTGTTGCGTGCCACTGCCGGCCACCACGGGGTGCTCTGCACCGCGGGTATGCACCCGGAACAACAGACCCTTGTCATTGCTGCAGGTGTCCCCGCCACATTCGGTCTTGGCATCACCGTCACCTTCCGCGGCCGGTGCCACCACCGACTGGGCCAGCGACGGCGCCGCCGTCATCGAGAGCAGGCTGATGATGGCCAGATCCAGAAGTTTCATTGTCAGCTTCATGGCCGGTCCTCAGAGCTTGCCCATGCCGGTATCGGCATCGGGGTTATCGATAATTTCCACACGTACCTTGGCCCGTACCTCGGTGCTCAGCGCGGCGGCGATCTGTTCGTACACTGCCTTGGCACGGCGCAGACCAAGCGCGAGGTTGTAGCCGCTGCCGCCACGCAGGTCGGCACGGCCGACGATCGCCACCACACCGCCACCGCGCATTTCCAGCGACTCGGCGATGGCCGACAACACGCTGCGGTACTGCGGCTTGATCGTGGCGCGATCGGTATCGAACAGGACGTTGCCCAGTACCTCTGCGCTGTCCAGCTGCAGCAACGGCTCACCCACCTGGGTCAGCACCTGCACCTGGGTACGTTCCAGCAGGTCCGGTGCCAGCTGGGCCTGCAGGTGCTCACGCACCGCATAGCCGCGCGCCAACGCCAACGCCTCTGCATCCGCTTCGGCGGCAATGGTCAGGGTGCCGCCGTTGTAGTTGCGGATCTTGCCAACGATGGCCTCCAGCGCAGGACGGTGCTCGTCCGGAATCTGCGAACTTTCCGGCGCAAACAGCACTTCACCCAGCTCGACCGTTGCCAGCTGCTGACCACCGCCGATCTCGCCGGCCGGCATCTTCACACCAAAGTCGAAGCGCACCGGCACACCCGGGGTAACCCTGCGCACGCGCGGGTTCTCGGTCGTGAAGGTCGCCCCCTGTGGCAACGTTGTCGGATCCACCTTGAGGATGAAGTTGCGACCACGGGTCCATGCACCGCCATCCACACCTTCAAGGTGATAGCGACCCCATGAGTCCGTCTCCATCAACAGGCCTTCCACCGACGCCACGCGTACGCCCGGGATGCCGCGCTCATCAATGCCGTTGTTGCGGATGATGTAGTCCACGGTCAAGCCTTCCGCATCCTGGCCATACCTGCGCTCCACCTGCAGGGCCTCGGCGCTCATGCCGCGGGCAACGTCACCGCTTTGTTCCACCGTGGTGGTGCCATCGGCACGCATCCGCAGCGTGCTGCCATTGCGTGTGGTCAGCACCAGATCATCGGTGAAGTCGGCAGCCGTCAAACGCTGGCGGATCACCACCTGGTTGCGCTGTACCGGGTCTGCCTCGGATTGGCGACCCGCGATCCTGCCCACGTCGACACCATGCAGCATCGGCGAACTGTGGTCGGCCAAGGGTTGCGGACCCGCGCCACGGTCAATCGTGGTCGAGTTGGCGACGTAAGCCGAAGCAGCAAAGCCGCCCTGGATGTGCACGCCAAGCGCAGTGGCCGACGCCTGCCAGCCATCTGCATTGCGGTCGTCGAACACGGTGCCCAGAACCAGACTGTCATCCAGCAGCGGGTCACCTGCCAGTTCCACATCGGCCGAGGCCTGATTGGAAATGGCGCTACCCGTTGCGTCCAGTGCCACGACACGGTTGGTATGCACCCCCTTGCCGGTGCCAGCACCAACGCGCAGGAAGTAGGTCACCGTGGCGTGCCCACCAGCCGCGATATCCAGCCCACCGATACGCAGCGGGCTGATACCCACGATGCTGCCGGTGTTGTCGTCGTCACTGACGACCAGGGAACCATCCACATAGCTGAAGCCAACCGGCAGCGTGTCCACCAGCGTGGCGGCCCGCACCGGTACTTCACCGGTGTTGTCGGCCCGGATCGTGTATCGCACCAGGTCACCGATGTTGACCGACGACTTGCCGGCGGTCTTGCTCAGTCGCAACTGACCCGGCGGCGTCGCAAGTACCGGCGTGGTCACCGTCGCCTGCGCCTGCGGCGGCGTGATGTTGCCTGGCGGAGTTGCGGTGGCGGTGGCGGTATTGACCACCTCCTGCGCCTCGGCGTCCTGTTCGGTGATGCGGTAGGTGTTGTTGTTGGCCGCACAGGCCACGTTGCTGGCGCCCACCGGCAGGGTGGGCACAACGCAGACGAGATCCGGAAGCTTGGCATCGCTGACCACCACATCACGCAGCTGCACCGTACCGGTGTTGCTGACCAGGAAGGTGTAGGTGATCAGGTCGCCGGCATCACCGGTGATGCCATCACCATTGGTATCGGCAACGCTCGCCTGCTTGACCAGGCTGAAGCCGCTCACGGGTGCAACCGGCGCCGGCGTTTCCACCGGCGGCGATACCGCGGTTGGCGGCACGATCGCACCCGGTGGCACGGCCGATGCCGTCGCCACGTTGATCACCTTGCCCACGGCCTCGTCCGCGGCAGTGATTACATAGGTGTTGTTGCGCGGGGCGCAGGCCACATTGCTGGCACCCACCGGCAAACTGGCCACGACACACACCAGCGTGGGCAGCTTGGCATCGCTGACCACCACATTGTTCAGTGCCACCGAACCGGTGTTGCTGACGGCAAAGGTGTAGGTGATGACGTCACCGGCATCGCCCAACAGGGTATTGCCATTGGTGTCGGCCACGCTGGCCCGCTTGTCCAGCGTGAAGCTGGCAACTGGGCTCACCGGGGTGGGTGTTTCCACCGGCGGGGTAGCTGCGGTAGGCGGCGTGATCGCACCGGGCGGTACCGCCGTGGCGATGGCCGCGTTGACCACCCTGCCAGCAGCAACGTCCGCGGGCGAAACGACATACGTGTTGTTGCCCGGGACGCAGGCAACATTGGTGGCGCCCACCGGCAGATGCGCAATGGTGCACACCAGATTGGGCAGCTTGCTGTCACTCACCTTGAAATTGCTCAGCGCTACCGAGCCGGTATTGCTGACATCAAAGGTGTAGGTAATCACGTCACCGGCATCACCCAGCACCGTATTGCCATTGGTGTCGGCCACACTGGCGTGCTTGGCCAGGGTGAATCCAGCTTCCGGACTCGGCAGCGTCGGCGTGTCGACCGGCGGCGAGCTTGCCGTCGGCGGGGTCATGCTACCCGGCGGGATGGCAGAGGCGGAGGCAATGTTGGTGACCTTGCCCGCAGCCACATCGGCAGCCGTGATGCTGTAGGTGTTGTTGCTCGGCACACATGCGACGTTACGCGCCCCAACCGGCAAGCTGGCCACGACGCACACCAGATTGGGCAGCATGCTGTCACGCAGGCGTACGTTCTGCAGCTCGACCGTACCGGTATTGCTGACGTCGAAGGTGTAGGTGATCACGTCACCGGC
>NZ_DLJW01000065.1:16030-16572 GCF_002477705.1 Stenotrophomonas sp. UBA7606
TCGCCCAGCACCGTATTGCCGTTGGTGTCGGCCACGCTGGCGTGCTTGGCCAGGGTGAAGCTGGCTACCGGCGTCGCCGGCGTCGGTGTGATCACCGGCGGCGTGGTGGCCGTCGGCGGGGTGATCGTACCCGGCGGCACGGCCGTGGCCGTGGCGACGTTGGTCACCTTGCCCGCAGCCTCATCGGCAGCGGTGATCACATAACTGTTGTTGTTCGCGCTGCAGGCCACATTACTTGCGCCCACCGGCAGGCTGGCGAGGGTGCATACCAGGCTCGGCAACATCGCGTCACGGACCACCACATTGGTCAACGGTACCGTGCCGGTGTTGCTGACAAGGAAGGTGTAGGTGATCACGTCGCCGGCATCGCCGAGCACGGTATTGCCGTTGCTGTCGGCAACACTGGCCTTCTTGTCCAGCACGAAGCTGGCTACCGGTGTTGCCGGGGTCGGTGTGACCACCGGCGGCGTGGTCGCCGTCGGCGGGGGGATCGTACCCGGCGGCACGGCCGTGGCCGTGGCGGTATTGATCACTTCGCCGGC
>NZ_DLJW01000043.1:0-44000 GCF_002477705.1 Stenotrophomonas sp. UBA7606
GTTTGAAGACCCGAACCAGGGCGGCACGCCGCCCGGCCCGAACGAACCGGGCACGATCTTCACCCCGCCGGGCACCGATGGTGCGGGCAACCCGACGCCGGCCAGCTACACGGTCAGCTACAACGAGAACACCGCAGCGGGCGTCGAGCTGGGCCAGGTCCAGGCCGGTGACGTGGACGGCGATGACGTGACCTTCGCCATCAGCGCAGGCAACGACAACGGCTGGTACGCGATCGATCCGAGCACGGGTGTGATCACCCTGACTCCGGCCGGTGCTGCCTCGCTGGCGAACGACTACGAGACCACGGGCAACAGCCACACGATCACCGTGGTGGCCAGCGACGGCAATGGCGGCACGACCACCATCACCGTCACGCTCAACGAGCTGGACGTGGATGACAGCTCGCCGGTCATCAGTGCTGCTCAAGCGGAGGTGTACGAGGAGGGACTGCCGGGTGGCTTCCCGGACGGAAACGACAGTCCGACCACCGCGACCGGTCAGGTCGACATCAACGATCCCGATACCGTGGGCGGTCCGCTGACGGTGACTTTGGCTGGCCCGGCTGGCCTGACCTCCGGTGGCGAGGTGGTGACTTGGAGTGGTACCGGTTCCGTGGGCGATCCGTTGATCGGCACGGCAGGTGGCGAGGAGGTTATCAATGCGACCATCGACGACGAGGGCAACTACACGGTCACCTTGCTGAAACCGCTTGATCACTCGGGTAGCGAGGATCAGGCCCTGGATATCGGCCTGACGGTAACCGCTGACGATGGCGTCAATCCGCCAGCTACTGGCACTCTGACTGTGACGGTGCACGACGATGCACCTGTTGCCAACCCGGGTTCGGTAGACGTGGTGCTGCCTGAGCAGGACACCAACGTCATGTTGATCCTGGATATCTCAAGCAGCATGACCGCGAGCAGGGTTGCCGGCATGAAGGCTGCAGTAACCGAGCTGCTCGATACCTATGCCGGGCTCGGGAATGTCGCAGTACAGATCGTGGTGTTCGGCACAGCCACAGGGACCCAGGCCTGGGGGACCTCATGGGGTGACATCGACGCGGCCAAGGCATATGTCAATGGCATCAACGCGAACAGCAATGGAACCAACTATGACGCTGCCCTGCTCAAGGCGATGGACGCATTCGATGATCCAGGCAAGATCGTTGGAGGCAAGAATGTTTCCTACTTCCTGACGGATGGCGAGCCCAATCAGAGCAGCAACTGGGGCATTCCTGGTTCAGCTGGAACCGGCATCAATGATGCGGAAGAGGATGCCTGGATCGACTTCCTGGAAGCCAACAAGATCCTCTCCCAGGTATTTGGCATGGAGGTTCCGACGGGGCAGCAGGCCAACGCACGCGGCAACATGGACCGCATCGCCTATGACGGTATCAACAACGAGGACACCGATTCCGTCTTCGTGAACGATATCGATGACCTGCCGCCGATCCTGCGAGACTCGGCCATCGATGCTGCGCAAGGTGCGGTCGTGGATATGGACGGCACCCTCGGAGGCAACTCTGGTCTCGGTGCCGATGGCGGCGGTCTGCTCGATATCACTGTCAACGGCCGGACCTACCATGACGACGGAAGCGTGACGGGTGGTGTTGCCAACGGTTTGTTCGATGCGGCGACCAACACCTGGAACATCCTTACCGAAGGTCCAAATGGCTCCGTCAATACCGGAGGCCGGCTGATCGTCAACATGGAGACCGGGGAGTACAGCTACACCCCGCCGATCATCGATTCGGGCACCCGCGTAGAGGACATCGGCTTCACACTGATCGACAACGATGGCGACACGGCGTCGTCGACCTTGACCATCACGGTCCATCCGGTGGGCACCGTCCTGCCGGATAGTGCAGATGGCGGAACGTCATTCGCCTTCCATGCTGACGACAGCATCACCGGCATGCCGGGCGAACAAGCGCATGCCTTGCCGGCGTTGAGCGATCTGGTCGTGTCGTACGGGAGTGGAAGCCTGGATGCATCACTGCCTGGCGGCGACATGCAGACCTTCTCCGGTCCGCTTACGCCGGTCGCGATGCCATTGCCCCTGGTGCATCCGCTGGATGAATTGGACCAGCATCATCAAGCGATGGTGTGACGCATCTGGAGCCGGGTTGGCCAGCGGTCCATCCGGTTCCATCGGAATCGATGGCGTGGTACCCGCCCCGCAAGGGCTGGACGTTCCCGCTTTCCTGAAGAATCGAGGTCAAGAAATGAACAAGAAACTCCTGACAAGCATGCTGGCGGTTGCACTGTTGGCTCCGTTTGCGAGCCATGCCCAAAGTCGTAGCAGCGCGGCGGACATCAATCCACACGGGCTGGAATACAGTGACGTGACGATGGAAATCCCCGACTACGACGAACCATTCCAGCGCGACGGACGGCGCATCCCAACTGCTCAGATCCTGAGCGTGAAGCCGGGGATCAACGAAGGGCAGGTACGCGAGCTGCTGGGTGCACCGCTGTCCACCGAGAACGGTGAGCGGGGGGCTGAGTGGAACTACAACCTCAAGCTTGACGTGGCCGATGAAGATTTCATCGTGTGCCAGTACAAGGTGGTGTTCGAAGCTGACGGAACAACCGTGCGCGAGACCTCCTGGCGGCGTTACCAGTGCCGACTGGCCATGGCGGCATTGACCCCGCAGACGACGCCAGCGACGCCAGCGACGCCTGAACGGATCGATCTGTCGGGCGATTTCCTGTTCGACTTCGATAAGGACCTGCTCAGTGTCGATGGCATGCAGGTTCTCGACGGCGTAGCCGCCAAGCTGGTTGGGAACAACAGCAAGGCCGACATCGTTGGCCATACCGACCGGCTTGGCAGCGCTGCCTACAATCAACGATTGTCCGAGCAGCGTGCGCAGGCGGTAGCTGCTTACCTGGTGGATCGTGGCATCGCCGTCGACAGGATCACCACGTCAGGACGTGGTTTGGCTGAGCAGGTCAAACATTGTGAAGGGGAGCGTTCCACCCCCGAGCTGCGCGCCTGCCTCAAGCCCAACCGCCGCGTCGCCATCACCATTACGCCGGTCGATTGACCAAGGTTGGAACGGGGGATGGAAGCACGTAGATCCTTCCTTGTTGCGGGCCGCCACAGCGGCCCGCTCTTTTTGTGTTGGATGTGGAATCCGACGGCTGTTGATGGTGACGCTGGACTCGGGACGTTGCCGGGTGGACGTCGGCGTTCGGTGTGTTCCTCAGCCAATCCTCGATTGTAAAAACACGTATCTGAAATGAAGAATCTCTTGATGGATCGACATGCGTTGGCTCGATGGGCGGCAGCCCTGCTTGTCGTCCTGACCAACACCGCACCGGCAGCGGATCTTGCGCGTTCTGTCACGCCGGGGCAGCAGGACATGGCGGGCCCATCGCTACCGATGGCGCTGGAACTGGGCCAGGCAGTGGAAATGGCCGTGAAGTGGCATCCGAGCATACGCAATGCTGCGGGCTACCTGATGGAGTCGGACGAAGCGATCCAGGTAGCGCGTGCCGGCTACTACCCGCAACTGCGTGCAGGGCTTGGCTCGGACTGGCGCAACCGCGCTCTGTCGGGATACGACAGTCGCAGCGTTCATCAGCTGACCGTATCCGCCTCCCAGATGCTCTACGACTTCGGCAAGGTCTCCAGTGATGTTGATCGTGCGCAAGCCGACCGCGAGGGTTCCCAGGCGAGAGTCCTGCTGGCGATTGACCAGCTTGTGCAGGAAACCGCGCATGCGTGGATCGAAGTCAGTCGTTACGAAGCGTTGTTGGAACTCGCCAAGGCACAGCGCTCGGGGGTGGGGTCCATCGCTGACCTGGCACGCGAGCGTCGCGCGAAGGGAGCCAGTCCGTTGTCTGATGAACTGCAGGCACAGGCACGTGAAGAAGCTGCATTCGCCAATCTTCTGGAGGTCACCGCTCAACTGGAACGTTGGCGCCTGCAACTGCGGCAGCTCACCGGTGCGCCACGATTGCCCGTGACGGAAGGCCTGGCGGACACGCAACTTGCTGGTGCCTGCGACATCGTTGGAGGCGATGCCGGGTCGCAGTCAGTGCCGGCGGTGCTGATCGCTCAGGCGCAACTTCGCGCGGCGCAGGCGGATGTGGAGAATGCTCGCGCACAGAGCCGGCCTACGTTGTCCGTGGATGGCGCCGTAAGCCGCGGCCTGAATGCCGATTCACGCATCAACAGGCCCTACGACGCGTCGATTTCGCTGAACGTGACGGCACCTCTTTACCAAGGTGGCGGTAACGCCGCGCGGCGGCGGGCATCTGGTCATTCGCTGTCAGCGGCAGAGGCAGCATTGGAGCATGTACGGTTGCAGGCCAGTCAGGAGCTGACAGACGCGCGGTCACGCGCGAAAGGTTATGCCGGCCGCAGAAGCGTGTTGGACGAGCGTACCGGCAGCATCGAACATACGCGCGACCTGTACCGGCAACAGTACCTGGATCTGGGAACACGTTCCTTGCTGGACCTGCTCAATGCCGAGCAGGAGTTCCATGGTGCGAGAGTGGAAAGCGTGAACAACATGCTCGATCTGCAGCGCATGCAGGTGGATTGCCTGGCTGCAGGTGGAGGTCTGCGTCGTGCTTTCCGTCTGGATGGCCACACACTGGCTGGCGTGGAGCTGACCCCATGAGCGGCTCCGCAGGGACCGGGGCGAATGCCCCGCAGGACATGAACGGCTGGGTCGATGCGATCCTGTGCGTGGCGAATCACTACCGCATCGACTGTTCGCCTGAAGCGATTCGTATTGCAGCGGCATGGGATGGAAAAGCTGGTGAGCAGCGGCCGCTGGAGCAGCGTGTGCCGCAGCTGGCACGCCAGGTTGGGCTGGCGTTGCGCTGGGTGGCGCCGGAACCCAGCTGTCTGACCCCATGGCGCCTGCCTTTGATGGTGCAGCTGAACGACGGACAGGTCGGTGTCGTGACGGCCATGACGGCGGCGGGGTTCACCCTGGAGCTCGGTGGCGATAGCGGCCTGCCCACCACATTGGATGCCGCGGCGCTGGATGCGGCGGTGGTCCGCATGGCAGTGGCACGCCCGATGCGCTCGGTGCCGGACAGTCGCGTCGATGAGTACATCAAGCCATTCGAGCCGGGCTGGTTGCGCCAACTGGTATTGGCCGACATGCGGCCATACTGGCACATCCTTCTGGCATCGCTGGTCACCAACGTTCTCGGTATCGCCAGCATCCTGTTCTCGATGCAGGTGTATGACCGGGTTGTACCGGCCCAGTCGATGCCCACGCTGTATGTGCTGTTCGGCGGAGTGCTGCTTTCCATGGTATTCGCTTACGTGTTGCGGCAGGCACGTACGCGGATCACCGATGTATTGGGCAAGCGCGCTGATCTGCGTGTATCGGACAAGGTGTTTGGTCACGCACTTCGCGTGCGTAACGCCGCACGGCCAAAATCGACGGGTACGTTCATATCCCAGCTGCGCGAGCTGGAGTCCGTGCGCGACATGCTGACCTCCACGACCATCGCTGCCGTGGCCGACGTACCATTTTTCCTGCTTTTCTGCGTGATGTTCTGGTACATCGCCGGTAGCCTGGTGTGGATTCCGGTGCTGGCAGCTGTGTTCATGGTGTTGCCTGGAATCCTGTTGCAGAAGCGCCTGCGCGCATTGGCGCAGGAGGGCATGCGCGAGTCGGCGCTGCGCAATGCGATGTTGGTCGAGGCCGTGCAGGGGATAGAAGACATCAAGCTGCTGCAGGCAGAGTCCCGATTCCAGACGCACTGGAACCACTACAATGAGATCAATGCCGATACCGGCATGAAGCTGCGCGATCTGACAAGCACACTGAGCAACTGGTCCCAGATCGTTCAGACCGGTGTGTTCACCGTCGTGGTGTTCGTCGGAGCGCCGATGGTGATGGAGGGCGACATCACTACGGGTGTGCTGGTGGCCGCCTCGATGCTGTCCAGCCGCATGTTGGGACCGCTTGCCAGCCTGACCCAGATCCTCAGCCGCTGGCAGCAGGCGCGCATTGCGAAGGACGCGTTGGACAACCTGCTGCGGATGCCGGTGGATACCCCGGACCACGGCAAGCGCATCCATCGTGCGTCGCTGGCTGGCAGCTACGTTTTCACCAATGCGGTATTCAGTCATGACGGCCAGCAGCCGGCACTGAAGATTGGGGGGCTCAACGTCCAGCCCGGCGAACGGATCGCGATTCTTGGTCGCAATGGTGCTGGCAAATCGACGTTGCTGCGGGCGCTTTCCGGAATGATGGAGCCCCAGTCCGGTCACGTACTGCTGGACGATACGCCGCTCTCACACATTGATCCTGCGGATGTCCGAAGGGATGTTGGCTTCCTCTCACAGGAGTCCCGTCTGTTCCATGGAACGTTGCGCGAGAACCTGATGATGGGGGCGCCAACAGCGACCGATGAGGAACTGATGAGGGCGCTGCGCGCTGGCGGCGCGTGGTCGTACGTCCGCACCCTGGCCGATGGCCTGGACCACATGGTGCTGGAAGGGGGCCTGGGTCTGTCAGGTGGCCAGCGCCAGAGCCTGATGCTGGCACGGTTGCTGGTGCGAAATCCGAACGTGCTGTTGCTGGATGAGCCAAGCGCGTCGCTGGATGAGGCGGCCGAACAGGGGGTCATCCAGACACTGGCTGGATTGCCTGAAACCACGACGATGGTCATTGCCACGCATCGCATGGCGATGCTGCAACTGGTGGAACGCGTGTTGGTGGTCGACAACGGTCAGGTGCTGCTGGATGGACCTCGCGATGAGGTCATCGAGAAGCTGCGCGGCAAGGCTGTGGGAACCTCCAGATCCCCGCGAGCCAGACCGGCGTACAAGCTCTCGGTGGGGAACGTGAGGATGAGGACCCAGAATGACCAGGTTGGCCAAGGTGGCGAAAGCGCGGATGGCAGCGACGCACCGGTGGAGGGGAAGCCATGAGCGCATGGAAGGCCGATGAGGTGTCAGGTAGCGACGAGGTCCACGCTACGGGTTCCTCCAGGGTGGTGCTATGGATCAGCGGTCTCCTGTTGCTGTTTCTGGTCTGGGCGTGGCGGTTTGAGATCGACGAAGTCTCAAGCGGTACGGGCAAGGTGATCCCGATTTCGCGCGAACAGATGATTCAGTCGCTGGAAGGCGGCATCTTGGCTGAGTTGAACGTGGCCGAGGGTGACATCGTCGAGAAAGACCAGGTGCTGGCGCAGCTGGATCCCACCCGCGGCGAATCCAGTGTCGAGGAAACAGCGGCGAAGTATCGTGCTGCATTGGCGAGTTCGGTCCGTTTGCAGGCGGAAGTGGAGGGAGCGACGGTACTGCACTTTCCTGAAGAGCTGGTCTCCGCACACTCGGAGCTGATTGCCAGCGAAGGCGCACTGTTCAGGTCAAGGCGTGCCAGCCTGGCCGAGTCGCTTGGCGGGCTGCAACGTTCGCTGGATCTGGTAAGCCGCGAGCTGCACATCACCGAGTCGTTGCTGGCAACGGGTGCAGCCAGCAGTGTGGAGCTGCTGCGCCTGCAGCGGCAGAGTTCAGAGCTGCGCTTGAAGATTGCCGAGGTGCGCTCGGAGTACATGGTGCGCAGCCGCGAGGAGCTGGCGAAGGCGAATGCAGAGGTTGAGTCGTTGTCCTCCGTCGTCCGCGGACGCGCGGATTCGTTGACGCGGCTGACGCTGCGTTCTCCGGTACGCGGCGTGGTGAAGGATGTCGAGGTAACTACCATTGGTGGCGTGGTGCCGCCAAATGGACAGGCGATGGTGATCGTGCCGTTGGGTGATCAATTGTTGGTTGAAACCAAGGTCTCGCCGCGCGACATTGCTTTCATTCATCCCGGTCAGGAGGCCTTGGTGAAGATCACCGCCTACGACTATGCCATCTACGGCGGGCTCTCCGGCAAGGTCGTCACCATTTCGCCAGATACCATCCGCGATGAGGTCAAGCCCGAGGTCGTCTACTACCGGGTGTTCATCCGGACGGACAGCGATGCGCTGCGAAACAAAGCAGGGAAAGAGTTTCCGATCGTGCCGGGCATGATAGCCACGGCCGATATCCGTACCGGTAGCAAGACCATATGGCAGTACCTTGTGAAGCCGCTGAATCGTGCGGGAGAGGCGCTGCGTGAGCGTTGAACGCGCACAACCATGCTTGAGAGCGGCACGGTGCGATTGGGAGCGGTGCCTCCGGGACATCCATGCATGTATCTGGACACCTGGAAGGCAGCGAGCTGTTGCAGTCACCCATGCGCGGATGGCTCCATCAATTTATCGGCCAACCTTGAATGCCATCTGAAAAGCTGCGCCGCTTGGCTGAACTCATCGACGGTTTCGAGAGGGACGTCCCGCTGTTGTCTTCCTGTCAGCGGCACGACCGGCTCACTGCCATACTGCGACTCACCATGCGTGTCGGGGAAGCTGGTGATGCCCGTGTTGAATACGAGATTGATCGCCTTGTGCTACGTGCCTGCAATGCCGCGTTGTCGTCCACGAACTCGGGCACTATCGTCGTGTAGGGGCCAGGACTGGCCGGATGATGCAACGCCTGTGTCGCCCGCTGAGCATGTTATCGAGTAGACCGACTGCATGCCCCGGAGGAACGGCGGGCGCACAGACGCCGGCTGGCTGTTACATTTTCGAAGTGGGAATGTGCGAGCTGATGATGAACACGATTGCGTAAAGGGGGCGGAAAGGTGGATGACAAGGTCACGACGGCATTGACGAGTCAGTTGGCCAAGGGATTGGGCTCATGGCGTCAAATGTTTAAGTGGTTGCGGAGCGTGCCGATTGCCGACGCGGTCGATCGCAGAAATGCGGCGATGCTTCAACTTATCTCATTTCTGCTGGCGGCATTGCCTACTGGCGCTTGGTGCTATCGGGCTTTCCTGGTGGATATACCATGGAGGTCGGGCGAGATCGCGAACATGGTGCTGTCTTTGTCGGTGAGCCTCGTCTCCGCAACGAGCTTTGTGCTCGTCCGCAAGGGAAGGTTCAAGGCGGCCTCGTATGCATTGCTGTGTGTTTTCGTTGCAACGGTCATTCCTGCGTACTTGATCTCAGGTTTTGGCGCACAGCGCTTTGAACAACCGGTGCTGGCAATCTGGATGGCGATCGCTGCGTTGGTTGTGGGGCGTGCGGCGCTATGGGCGATGTTCTTCAGTATTGCGGTCGCGTTCGCATTGGGCATAGGGGTAGATATCGGGAAGCAGGGCAGTGCGGTGGAGCTTGCCGGCGATGCGGCCTTCAGTGCGGCGATGTTCCTGATGATATCGGTGGTGCTGGATCGGACCTCAGCCGCTCTGCGTGAAAGCCTGCAGGAGGCGAAGGCGCGCGGAGATGCATTGGTTGTTTCCAATCAGCGACTGTCCGAGGAGATGGCAGAGCGAGAGCGCACGTTCTCGCAGCTGATTCAAGCTCAGAAAATGGAAGCCGTCGGAAGGCTTGCCAGTGGCATTGCGCATGATTTCGGGAACGTTCTGGCCGTGGCGAGTGGCTACGTGCACATCGGGCTGAACTCTCCGGATGAGGCGAAGATGCAGGAATCTCTGAAGGGGGTGGATCTGGCGGTTAAGCGTGCCACCTTACTGAATCGTCGGCTGCTGTCGCTGGTACGGCAGGAGAAAGGAGCGGAAGAATGGTTTGATCCTGGTGAAGCTTTGAGGTCGATGCTGCCGATGATCCGGCAGTTGATGGGAGCGACGGTGAAGATCGAAGTCATAGTGAACGATGGGCTGCCCGCAGTGTTCTTTGATCGATTACAGTTCGATCTCATGGTGCTGAATGTCGCTGCCAACGCTGATCATGCGATGCCTGATGGTGGTGAATTCTTCCTTCGAGCGTACATGGATGACGATGCGCTGGTCCTGGGATTGGCGGACTCTGGAGAAGGCATGCAGGATGAGGTGCTGGCACAAGCGTTCGATCCGTTCTTTACAACCAAGCCGCGCGGAGAGGGGAGTGGACTTGGCCTTTCCGTCGTTCGTGATCTTGTCGAACGGGCTGGCGGTAGTGTAAATGCAGAAAGTCGGCTGGGTATTGGGACAACGATTTTTGTTCGCTTTCCTGACCACCTGCTGGAGCCGAGTCGGGCCTGACGCCGCTCCAACAGGAATTTCCACGTTCGAGCGGGTAAGGGTTGCCCAAGCCGAGACGAACGTCTTCGCATCAGGTGCATTTTTGGCCTTATCTGCGCAGCGGTCGAGGGCCGTCGTCTGGATGCCATTTGGTTGGCTAACCCCATCTGGTTCGGCTGGAGCGTTGGTGGAGGCAAAAGCTTTACCCGGTTTATTACCAATTCCCCGTCGTGGCGGGCGGTTCTATCGGGAGGCAGCCTTGGCCCGCATGTAATGCCAATGCGTCGACAAACCCCCTATTCTGTCCGCCTGCAATCGCATGCCCAGCGCAACTCCCCACGACCTGCACCCCGCTTGACTCCGGGATACATCGCCGGTGCCTATGCACGTGCTCCCATGCTCGGATCATGGACCGATAGCATCTATGGCACCGGCGCAGCCCATGGCAAAGAAGGGTGACCGCGCTGGACGACGCAACTGGTTCATGCACGTGCCTGCGCTACGCGAAGGGCTTTGCCTGAAGCCCAAACACGTATTGCATCTATCGGGATCTGGAGTTGGACCTGTGTATCAAACCCAGGGGGCGGTTGATGACGACCGCCTGGTCCCGCAGGGGAGGGAGCATTCTCCCGCGGCAATCCATCAGTTGGACTGGCGACGCATTCTTCGGGTCTGAACATACTGTCCAGGAGTACAGCCGATCAGTTCCCGGAATGAAGCAATGAAAGCGGAGAGGCTGTCGTAACCGCATTCCACAGCCACATCCGTTATTCGCATGCCCGCCTCGAGCAGGGGGAGGGATGCCAGCAGCCGGCTCCGTTGACGCCATTGACGAAAGGTTAGGCCGGTCTCGGCAACAAAATGTCTGCCCATCGTCTTCTCGCTCATGCCGAGCTGGGCACCAAAATCGGCCATGCGCTGTGTCGAACCCGGATGTTCTGAAAGCACTTCGCAGATCCGGCGCAGGCCGGGATGCCCTGGCCAAGGGAGATCGAGCTGGCAGCACGGGGCAGCGGCAAGTCGGTCAATCAAGACGCTTGCCAGCCGCCCGTCGGCGCCGCCGGCATCGTAGTTGATCTGGATATCGCCGAATTCGATGATGAGCTCGCGAAGCAGAGGACTTACCCGCAGTACGCCGCAGCGCCTGTCAGGAAGCAGATCGGCTGCCAGGTAGATGCTGCCGATCCTGGTGCCGTCGCTTGCGCTCACGCCATGCTCAACCCCGGGGGGGATCCATACCGCCCTGTCGGGCAATGCTATGAGCCTTCTTTGACGTGTCTCCACGGTAAGAGTGCCTTCCACCGCATACGAAAGTTGCGCCCAAGGGTGGCTGTGGAGTGCTGAAATTGCCCGATTGGCCAGCGAATCCCGCGCGCCGAACAGCGGCATCGGCAGCTCGTCCAATCCATGGAGCTGGCCCAGCAGAATCGCATTGGTGTCGTTTCGGCGATAGTTCACTTCTGTTTACCGATAAAGCTCAAGCGAGGAGCGAGGTACTGTCTCGCCCTCCTTGCTCCCAAGGTAAGCGTCATGCTGTTCCAGCATATACGAACATTTTTTGACAGATTCACCATCATCCTGATTGCCGTAGTTGTCGTTGCAACTGTGTTGCCGGCGACGGATCGGGGAGCGCTCCTGTTTCATTGGTTGACGAACTTCGCAATTACCCTGCTCTTCTTCATGCATGGCGCCAAGCTCTCAAGGGGCGCGATAGTCGCCGGGCTGACCCATTGGCGACTTCACATCCTTGTTTTTGCATGTACCTTCCTTGTCTTTCCTCTGCTGGGCGTCGGGTTGAGGCCTGTGATTCAGGGTTTGGTGGGAGAACCACTGGCCATCGGGATCGTCTTTCTCTGCGTCCTGCCAGGAACCGTGCAGTCGGCCATCGCTTTTACTTCGCTTGCGAAGGGGAATGTTCCAGCTGCGATATGCAGTGCTTCCGCATCCAGCATTCTCGGTATTGTCCTGACTCCGCTGCTGGTCGCTCTGCTTCTGGGGGTTCGTATTGGCACAGGCGCGTCCTTGCTTGATGCGATACTCGCCATCAGTCTCGAACTGCTGGTTCCTTTCATCGCAGGGCATCTGTCGCGGCCGCTGATTGGCGCGTGGATTGATCGGCATCGCGACGTTCTGGGCGCCGTGGATCAAAGTTCCATTCTGCTTGTGGTCTACACGGCGATGAGCGCGTCGGTTGTGGAGGGGCTCTGGACTGCCGTTGACGCCAGGCAGTTGATCGGACTCGGCGTCATCTGCTGCATCCTTCTGGCGCTCATTCTAGGCCTCACTTCCTGGTTGGGACGGTACCTCGGGTTCAATCGAGAAGACCGCATCACCATAGTGTTCTGTGGATCCAAGAAGAGCCTGGCCAACGGTGTGCCGATGGCCAGCGTGCTGTTCGCCGGTGCAATGCTGGGGCCTGCATTGTTGCCACTGATGATCTTTCACCAACTGCAACTGATGGTCTGTGCCGTGATGGCGCAGAGATACGCCCGTCATGCCGATGCCAGCGGCTGAGTGAGCGAGTCCGGTGGAAGTGGTGGGGATGGGGCGTGGGCAGCGGGCTGCTCCAGGGCTCATCTGCTGTGAGAGATGATTCGTGCGTCGCCTGCGATCACGCAGGGGTAGTGGCCTTGGGGCCCCAGGCGTGCGGGTCCAGAAGTATGGGATTCAGATGCGACGAGGATACGGTGGGTCTCGCCATGGTGCAGATCAATTCAGGACCCGTGCACTGGTCGGCTTCATTTCTGTCTGTTTGTGCTTTGCGGGGCTAAGCGGCTGGTACTTCAAGCTGCAGGTAATGGATCACGAAACATATGCCACCCGCTCCGACCGGAATCGGATCCGGCCCGCTCCGGTGATCCCGGCTCGAGGCGTCATCTACGACAGGAAAGGCCGGTTGCTTGCAGACAATGTTGCCTCCTTTCAACTGGTCGTCAATCCGGAGCAGGTTTCCGATATCAAGACCATGCTCAGCGAGGTTTCGTCAGTCATTCCGCTTGCCGAGTCCGACATTCAAGCCTTCAATCAGGGCCTACAGCTGCGCAGGCGGGGGGAGTCGGTTGCGCTGAAGAGTCAACTGACGGAAGAGGAAATGGCCCGGTTTGCAGTGGACCTCTGGCGATTCCCGGGGGTTGAACTACAGTCCCATCTGGTTCGCCGATATGCCTATGGCGATCTTCTGGCGCATGTCATCGGCTATGTAGGCCGACCCAATGATGCCGACATGGAGCGTATTGGCGATGAGGCGGCATTTCTGCCTTACGTAGGAAAAACCGGAATCGAGCGCTACTACGAGGAGGCGCTGCGTGGAAGATTTGGATATGAGCAGGTCGAGATAAACGCAAGCGGTCGGCCGATGCGCACAGTGGGCCGCGTGCCCGCGCATGCGGGCAAGGACCTGCAGCTGTCGATTGACGTGGAGCTGCAACGCGTCATGGCTGAGGCGTTTGCTGATCAGGAAGGTGCCGCCATTGCGATGGATCCGAGAAGTGGGGAGGTCCTGGCAATGGTCAGTCTCCCCTCGTTTGATCCGGGTCTGTTCGTGGGCGGGATCACACACGAACAGTTCGCCGTCTTGAACTCCAACCCTTCGCGGCCCCAGTTCAATCGACTTGTACTTGGTGGCGTTGCACCGGGCTCGACGATCAAGCCGCTCATAGGACTGGCCGGCCTGGATGCGGGGCTCAGGCACCCGCAAGACCGGGTCCTTTCAACCGGTATGTTCCATCTGCCCGGTTACTCAAGGGGTTGGGGCGATTCGCATCGCGGTGGGCACGGCTGGACAGACCTGAGCAAGTCGATTGCCGAATCGGTCAACACCTACTACTACAGGTTGGCGCTGGACCTCGGCATTGAAAGACTCGACAGCTACATGAGCTACTACGGATTTGGCCAGGTTACTGGCATAGATCTGCCTGGTGAGATTGATGGAATCCTCCCATCGCCTGCCGACAAGCTGCGTAGAAGGAAGCAGAAATGGTACCCGGGGGATACGGTCAACATCAGCATTGGCCAGGGGGACTGGAAGGTGACGCCGCTCCAGCTGGTACGGGCAGTGTCGGGCATAGCCAATGGTTGGCTCCGGCAACCGCAGTTGGTTACCCGGCAGCGGGCTGGATTTGATGGCGACTGGGTGGCCGTGCCTGAGAGGGCAAGCAAACCCATCAGTCCGAACGCAGGGAACGTACAAGCCGTTCGTGATGGGATGGCAGCAACAATGCGTCCTGGCGGCGGGGCATGGCGGGCAGCCATCGGGGCCAGTTACCCAATGGCGGGGAAAACGGGAACCGCGCAGGTTGTAGGCCGCAAAGGGATCGCTGCCGTCGATCCCAGAAGCTTGCCCCTGCATCTTCGGCATAGGGCGCTGTTCGTGGGCTTTGCCCCGGCGGATGACCCGCAGATTGCCATTGCAGTTGCTGTCGAGGGTGGCGGCTACGGCGGGCGCGCTGCTGCGCCTATTGCCCGAAAGGTATTTGATGCCTGGCTGGAGGGGGCTGAGGGCAACCACTAGCCCGTCGGTGGCGTGCCGTGCTGTGGGCCATCCGTTGTTACAGTGAGGACAATGAGGGGCGATCGTTACGAGGAAGTTGCTTTTCAACGGCCTTGGGATTTCTGGCCTGCGATGTTGGGGTGCTGCTTCGAGCTCGTCAGGCGGTGCCACCGAGGCAGTTGGGAGTGGCATGGAGGCTCCTACGGCGCGAGGTGCTTTCTGAAGGGCCCACTTATCAACCTGCTGGAAAGGAAGCACGCCATGGCGTCGTCCGCGCGGCTGTAGCGCCCGCTCATGCTTGGCGCAAAAGCGGTGTCCTTGCAGAGGTGCAGCCGTGCATCGATCCCGTCGAGAGATTGCTGGCTGCAGTGGATCGATGCGGTGCGCTGAAGCCGGCTGCGCAGGGCTTTCTTCGGATGCACAAAAGGCGCGCGACGCATCAGCGGCCCACAGCCGTGTAGAAGCCCGATGTGAGAGACGATCCGGGGAAAAGTGCAGGCCGCAGCAGGAAGCCGACGATCCGCTATGCGGAAGGGCACTTCACCACGTCCAGTCCCCGTCTCCTCAGGATTGGAGTTGGGTTGGGCTTGCCCACCAACCGAGGAAGGGCAGGCCCACGGCAAGGCGCAGGTCACCGATAGCTGCGCGCTCGGCACATGGGCGCTAACCTCGGATCAGGCTGACAGCTCGCGGCGGATGATTTCCGCGCCGGCACTCAGTGCATGCAACTTGCCGCGGGCGACCTGCCGTGGCAACGGCGCCATGCCGCAGTTGGTGGACGGGTAGAGCTTGTCCGCATCGACGAACTGCAATGCCTTGCGCAGGGTGGCAGCCACGTCCTCGGGCGCTTCAATGGTATTGCTTGCCACATCGATGGCACCCACCATCACCTTCTTGCCGCGCACCAGTTCGATCAGGTCGATCGGTACGTGCGAGTTCTGGCATTCCAGCGAGATGATGTCGAGGCTGGACTGCTGGAGCTTGGGGAAGGACTCCTCATACTGGCGCCATTCCGAACCCAAGGTCTTTTTCCAGTCGGTATTGGCCTTGATGCCGTAGCCGTAGCAGATGTGCACCGCGGTTTCGCACGTGAGCCCTTCGATGGCGCGCTCCAGGGTGGCTACGCCCCAGTCATTGACCTCGTCGAAGAACACGTTGAAGGCGGGTTCGTCGAACTGGATGATGTCCACCCCCGCTGCCTCCAGCTCCCTGGCCTCCTGGTTGAGAAGGGTGGCGAATTCCCAGGCCAGCTTCTCGCGGCTGCGATAGTGCGCATCGTAAAGCGTGTCGATCATGGTCATCGGGCCGGGCAGGGCCCACTTGATCGGCTGCCGGGTCTGCTGGCGCAGGAATTTGGCGTCCTCGACGAAGACCGGCTTCTGCCGGCTCACCGCGCCGACCACGGTAGGTACGCTGGCGTCATAGCGGTCGCGGATCCTCACCGTCTCGCGCTTGGTGAAATCCACGCCGTCCAGGTGCTCGATGAAGGTGGTGACAAAGTGCTGCCGGGTCTGTTCGCCGTCACTGACGATGTCGATGCCCGCGTGCTGCTGCTCGTGCAGCGCCAAACGCAGGGCATCCTGCTTGGCCTCGGTCAGTTCATCGCCCTGCAATTTCCAGGGGGACCAGAGCTTTTCCGGTTCGGCCAGCCACGCAGGCTTGGGCAGACTGCCGGCGGTGGACGTTGGCAATAGTTTTTTCATGGTGGATTGTTCGGTTCAGTTCTGTACGGTTGATCAGGCGGCGCAGTTCGCGGCCCAGTGCGTCAGCACGTCGCGGTACGGGGTGATGAAGTGCGCTTCGGTGTAGCGGCCTTGTTTGACGGCCAGCTGGCTGCGTTCCTCGCGGTCGTAGACGATCTTGGTCAGCGAGTAGTCCTGGTGCTTGAGGCTGGGCTGATAGACGCTGCCGGCGGCGGAGTTGGCGTTGTAGATCTCGGGCCGGTAGATTTTCTGGAACGTCTCCATCGTGCTGATGGTGCCGATCAGCTCCAGGTCGCTGTAGTCGCCCAGCAGGTCGCCGCAGAAGTAGAAGGCCAGCGGCGCCGCACCATTGGGCGGCATGAAGAAGCGCACCTGCATGCCCATCTTGGCGAAGTACTGGTCGGTGGAGGACAACGCGTTCTGCAGGTACTCCACGCCCAGTACCGGGTGTTCGTTGCCGGTGCGGTGGTAGGTCTTGCTGCTGGAGGCGCTGATGCAGATCACCGGCGGCTTGCCGAAGTGTTGCTTGTAGGCCGGCGAATTCATGAAGTGCTTGAACAGCTTGCCATGCAGGTCACCAAAGTCCTCGGGTGCGGCAAAGCTGGTGCGGCCATCGTTATAAGCCGGCAGCAGCACGCTGAAGTCGTAGTCACGCACATAGGAGGAGAAGTTGTTGCCGGCGATGCCGTCGATGCGGGTGTTGCTGGCGTGGTCGACGATGGTGGTTTTCAGTATTTCGATCAACGGGAAAGCCACAGCGTCTGCTTGCGGCCCAACCGACATCTCGGCGGAGATGATCTCAAGCTCGACCGAATAGCGATCGGCGCTGGGGTTGTCCCAGTGCGCAAGATTGTTGAAGCGGTTGTCGATCATCTTCAGGGTATTGCGCAGGTTCTGCTCACGGCTGCTGCCGCGTGCCAGATTGGCAAAGTTGGTGGTCAGGCGTGTGCTGTCCGATGGCTGGTAGTTCTCATCAAAGCGCAGGCGTTTGATGTGGAATTCAAAGGTGTCGTTCATCGCGGGCGGCTACCGTAGGTTCTGCGGGTGGGGAGAGCCTGCAGTGCGCTGGCTCGGGGTTAGGCCGGGTGTTTCAGGCGGCGGCAACGGCGGCGGCCGCTGCTTGTGCATGGCGTTTGAGTTCCAGCAGCGGCAGGGCACGTTGGACGGCCAGCTGGGACCGCTGGATCAGTGCTTCGTCGTGCAGGCGGTAGTCCAGGAAGTCCTTGTCGGTCGCATAGACGCCGAGCGGCAAGGTGCGGGCCTGGAAGAAACTGAAGAGTGGCCGCAGCTGGTGGTCGATCATCAAGGCGTGGCGCTCGCTGCCGCCGGTGGCCGCCAACAACACCGGGGTGTCGATCAAGGCGTTCTGGTCGACGAAATCGAAGAAGTGCTTGAACAGCCCGGTATAGGACCCGCGGTACACCGGCGTGGACACAATCAGGATGTCGGCCTGCTCCACGGCTGCAAGCTGCTGTTCCACCGCATCGGGCAACTGCGAGCGCCACAGCGCACCGGCCAGTTGCGGGGCCAGCTGGCCCAGCTCGATCAGGCGTTGCTCGCAGTGCAGTTGTTCGCCGACCAGACCGAGCAGGTGCTCGGCCAACGACACCGCCCTGGAGGGGCGCTGCATGCCGCCAGCAACGGCTACAGCGCGCAGTGGAGGATTCAAGTGCGGTTTCATTGGAAATGGATCTGCTCGTTCCCGGACCTACCGAAGTGGGAGCGATGCTAGCGGTGGTATTCCATGACGTAAAATGGTCTTATTTCACTAATCCATGAAGAATCCTCATCCATATGCTTGAGCGCATCCATCTGAGCATCGTGCAGCAGGTCGAGAAGCAGGGGTCGTTGACGGCTGCTGCCGGGGTACTGAACCTGACCCAGTCAGCGTTGAGCCACAGCATCCGCAAACTGGAGCAGCAGCTGGGCACCGAGATATGGCTGCGCGAAGGCCGAAGCCTGCGGCTGACCCAGGCTGGCCAGTACCTGCTGGCGGTGGCCAACCGGGTACTGCCACAACTGACGCTTGCCGAAGAACGCTTGGACCAGTTCGCCCAGGGCGAGCGCGGCGCGCTGCGGATCGGCATGGAATGCCACCCCTGCTACCAGTGGTTGCTGAAGGTGGTTTCTCCCTATCTGGCGGCCTGGCCTGACGTGGATGTGGACGTCCGGCAGAAGTTCCAGTTCGGCGGCATCGGTGCGCTTTTCGGCTACGAGATTGATCTGTTGGTGACGCCTGACCCGCTGTACAAGCCGGGTCTGAGCTTCGAACCGGTGTTCGACTACGAGCAGGTGCTGGTGGTGGCCAAGGGCCATTCGCTGGCATCGCAGGCCTACGTCAAGCCGCAGCAACTGACCCGCGAGGTGCTGATCAGCTACCCTGTGGACATTGAGCGCCTGGATGTCTACAGCCAGTTCCTGCTGCCTGCAGGCGTGACGCCGCGCCGCCACAAGACCATCGAGACCACCGACATCATGCTGCAGATGGTGGCCAGCGGCCGTGGTGTGGCGGCATTGCCGCGCTGGCTGGTGGAGGAGTACGCCGCCCGTATGGATGTGGTGCCGGTACGGCTGGGCGCGCGCGGGGTTGCCAAACAGATCTTTCTGGGTTCGCGCGAAGCGGACAGCGGCATTGACTACGTGCGCGCTTTCATCGAGCTCGCGCGTAGATCGGCCACCGCGATAGGCCAAGGGGCACGCCAGGCGTGAGAGGCGCTGATGCCGCGCCCGCTCCTTCGAAAGCGGGCAAGAGGATGCTGTTGTGAATGATCCGGGATACGGTGACGCGGCGCTTGCGGTAGCCCAGGTGGCTCGGGCTCCGGTGCCGCTTGGAAGTGCCGTGGTTGGGCGTTTGCGGCGCCTTCAACAGACAACGGGGTGAGCACTGCGCAGCTCCCAAAGGAGTGCGCGCTGCGCAGTGCAGGCGATTCACCCCTGCGGGTTGCCGGATGCGCTGGCCCGGTGCTTGCGGCGGGCCCGCAGGGCGCGGCCGACACGGGATTCGGTACGCCGCTCCAGCACTACGTCGATGTAGTCGGCGGCCAGCAGCAGCCCTTCCATGTCCACGCCGGTATGGATGCCAAGTTCCCCAAGCAGGTAGACAATATCCTCGGTTGCCAGGCTGCCGGCCGCCCCCGGATAGTAGGCGTTACCGCCCAGACCTGAGATGGCGGTGTCGAAGGCACGCACGCCGTGTTCAAGCGCTTCCACCATGTTGGCGATGCCAAGGCCAAAGGTGTCATGGAAGTGGCAGGCGATAACATCCATGGGAACTTCGGCCGCACAGGCACGCAGCAGCTCGCCGATGGATGCAGGTGTGCCGGTGCCGGTGGAGTCGATCAGGCAGATCTCCCGACAGCCCATGTCGTGGAACTGCTTTACCTTGCGCACCACTTCACCCGGTGCAACCGGTCCACTGAAGGGACAATCGACAATGGCCGACAATGTGGCACGTACCTGGATTCCTAACCCAAGGGCATAGCCTGATATTTCATCGGCACGACGCATGCTCTCGGCGACGCTGCAGTTGAAGTTGGCACGACAGTAGGGCTCGGCTGCCGCCGAGGAAACCGTTATGTCACGGCAGCCGGCAGTAACTGCCATTTCCAGGCCTTTCAGGTTGGGGACCATCGCCGAGCGGATGCGGTTGGCCTGGGAGCCACCCAGCAATGTGAACACTGCGGCGGTGTCTGCAAGCTGCGGCACCCAGCGTGGCGAGATGAAAGCGCCCACTTCGACCTCGCGCAGGCCCGCAATCTCAAGCAGCTCCACCAGGTTCATCCGCACAATCGGGTCGAGTGCTTTGACCTGGCTTTGCAGACCACGACGCGCCCCCACCTCGATGATGCGAACACGGTCAAGCTCCGTGCTTCTTGCGTCCATCATTGCTGCCCCCGTTTGCGCGATGCTGCCGGAACGGGAAAGCCGCTTGCGCTTGAGGCGGGCCAGTGCTCATAGGCATCGACGCGAATCGTCATGTGCACCCTGGTGGGTGCCGGCTGGTTTCCAGGCAGGTGGCTTCTGCAGATGCGGGGAGTGGGGAGGTACGCGTTCACAAGGCTTCCGTGGACAGGCTGCGAAGCGTTCACGATGACCGAGCCAAGGCGCGCTGCGATGAGCCATATCCCACGACTTACAGATACAGCTGGATAGAACAGTTGCCGAGAACACAGTCAGATTTCTCTGACGGAAAATGCTTATTTATGCTCTTACCGAGGCTGTTGGTCGGTGGATACAGTCCCTGCGGACGAACTCCCCCTGGAAACGAAATGCTCTCGGAACCGCGAAAGATCTCACTGGCCGAAAAGGTCGCCATGGATATTGGACGGCAGATATTGGCGGGGATCCTCAAGCCGGGCGACAAGCTGCCGTCGCTGCGCGAGTACGCGCGCCTGAATGGCTATTCGAAGAACACGGTCATATCGGCATTTGATCTGCTCGGTGAGCGGGCGCTGGTCGAGCCCAGGCACGGCAAGGGTTTCTTCGTGCGCGGCGTGGAAGCGCCTGCGGAACGTGAAGAGGATGAGGAGCCTGTGGGTTACAGCCGGGTAATCGATACCCTTTGGCTGATGCGGCAACAGGCCATCCGTGAGCCGGGGCGTTCGCATCTGGCCGAAGGCTTCCCGCCGGTGGATTGGCTGACCTACATGCGTCTTGACCGTTTCCATCGGCAGGTGGTGCGTTCGGTGGGGGGGCTGTTCCGCTATGGCAACCGCTATGGCTACCAGCCGTTGCGCCAGCAGCTGGTTCGGCGACTTGCCGCACATGGCATGGAGCTTGGCATCCGCCAGCTGGTGACGACCTTTGGAGCCAACCATGCGCTTGATCTGATCATTCGCCGTTATGTTGCACCTGGCGATACCGTGCTTGTCGAACAACCCGGGTATTACCCGCTATATGGCAAGCTGCAGTTGCATGGTGCCAAGCCAGTAGCGATCAATCGTCGCGCCGATGGCCCCGACCTCGTTGAGCTGGAGTTGGCCCTGCAGCAGACAAAGGCCCGGGTATTCTTCATCCAGACCACCGCCCACAACCCCACCGGTACCGATGTTGCGCCGGTGGTGGCAAAACGGGTGCTGGAGTTGGCAGCGGCATATGACGTGCTTATCGTCGAAAACGACGCCATGGCGGATTTCAAACCGAACTCCGCGTTGCGGTTGTCCTCGTTGGCGCAGTTCCGCAACACGCTGTATGTGGGCAGCTTTTCGAAGTCCGTGTCGGCGTCCCTGCGCAGTGGTTTCATCGCCGGCGAGAGCGCGCGCATCGAAGAGCTTGCCGATCTGAAAATGCTGCTGCATATCGGCAGCAGTGAGTACGGCGAGCGCGTTCTGGAAGCCATCCTGCGCGAAGGCAATTTCCTGCGCCATGTCAGTCGCCTGCAGGACCGCACCCGCGCTGCCACCGCAGAAGGCCTGGAGGTGCTGCAACGGCTGGGTGCCACGGTATTCAATGCGCCCGAACAGAGTCTGTATCTTTGGGCCAGGTTCGGTGGCATCGATGACACCCGGGCGTTGACGACGCGGTTGCTTGAGCGTGGCGTGGTGTTGGCGCCTGGTGCCTTCTTCAATCTGGACGCGGACCAGGTATCGCCCTGGACGCGGCTCAATGTTGCCTATCTATCCGACCCCTTGTTCCTGCGTAGCATGCGTGAAGAATTGGACAGGGCCACTGGCCTGGGTTGATCTGCTGCTATTGGCATCACCGTTGCGTGTGATGGTCTGAAACCATTCCGGTGGCGACTGCGCCGCCGGGCTCTCGCAGCCGACTGTGGGAGCAAGCGCCGTGCAATGCGGCGCTTCGAGTGCGTTGGGCGTGGGTATTCCCCGGTCAGCTGCCTCGGGTGAAAAATGTGCGTTGATTCACAAAATTAATATGGCATTCCCTTTCGTGAAGGGAATTTTCACGTTGTTCACGCGTGTGGACAGTCGCCGGCCGGGTTCGAAATCATTCGCACGCTCTTGAAACCGCAAGGTGTGGCGGCTTTTGCCGTGCTGGCATGCCTTCTCAGGCCGTCCATACGGCGTGCTGGAGAGTTCGGGGTGGCCTGTACATTCGTGAAGCTTTCTTCATCGTGAAAAAAATCTTCTTGGCTAGGATCCCGCCCAAAGTGTGATGCCTCGTCACTTCTGCTCTTGTTTTGTACATTCAAGTGTGGTTGTGGCGTGAAGGCCTGCGCGGACTGGGGGGACGGCAGTGCGAAGGGGAATTCCCGTTTTCGGCACCAGCAAGCACCTGTGACTCCGACCAGGCCAAGGCTATCGCCTTGGGGGTTTGTTTGCGTTCGGGATTAGCCGCTCCAGCGTAGGGGGGAGCGCTTGCATTGGGCTGGGAAAGCCCATCGGAGCTGCGTGTGTTTGCTGAGAAGTTCGTCGTCGGTTTCAACCGAGTCGCGTGCGTTGGCGTGTTGGCTATGGCGGGCCTGTTCGCTGGCTCGGTTGCACACGCGCAGAACGCGACCAACACCGTCACGCTCACCCCGCCCACGGGTGTTACCAATCCGGGCACCAGCTGCACCGACACGGACAGTGACGCAACCACGACCATAAGCTTTGCCGGCAACGTCTGCACCGCACGCGATTCGGATCCGGTTACCGCACCGAAGCTTCACATCACCAAGACTGCAAGCACTTCGCCGATGGTGGTTGGCGTAGCCGCCAGCTACACCTTGAAAGTGGATAACACTGGTACGGCAGCAACTACTGCAGTTGCGACCGTTACCGACACCATTCCGACCGGCCTGACCATCGGCACGTTGCCGGCCGGTTGCAGCGCTTCGGGCCAGACGGTGACCTGCACCATTGCTGCGGGCCTGCCCGCCACCAATGGGACCAGAAGCTTTGTCATTCCGGTGACCCCGACGGCAGCGGCAGCGGCGAGCGTGACCAATACGGCGTCCGTGACCGGTGGCGGCGACGCCACCTGTCCTGCAGAGGAGGGCTGTAGCAGTACGGTGACCACGCCGGTCAATGCGCCGAAGCTGAAAGTGGTGAAGACCGCCAGTGCGGCGAGCTTCATCGTGGGTGTGCCGGCCAGCTACATGCTGACCGTCAACAACGGCGGTACCGCAGCGACCACTGCCGCCACGGCGGTAAGCGACCCGATCCCGGCCGGCCTGACCATCGGCACGTTGCCGGCCGGTTGCAGCGCCTCGGGCCAGACGGTGACCTGCACCATTGCTGCGGGCCTGGCGGTGGGCGGCAATACCAGCTTCACCATCCCGGTGACGC
This sequence comes from Stenotrophomonas sp. UBA7606, assembly GCF_002477705.1. Lineage (NCBI taxonomy): Bacteria > Pseudomonadati > Pseudomonadota > Gammaproteobacteria > Lysobacterales > Lysobacteraceae > Stenotrophomonas > Stenotrophomonas sp. UBA7606. The sequence goes on from NZ_DLJW01000043.1 coordinate 23,450, forward strand.
CAACGGCTGCGGCCGCGGCGAATGTGACCAATACGGCGACCGTCAGTGGCGGTGGTGATGCGGCATGCCCGTCGGGCAGCGACTGCAGCAGTACGGTGACCACGCCGGTCAATGCGCCGAAGCTGAAAGTGGTGAAGACCGCCAGTGCGGCGAGCTTCATCGTGGGTGTGCCGGCCAGCTACACGCTGACCGTCAACAACGGCGGTACCGCAGCGACCACTGCCGCCACGGCGGTAAGCGACCCGATCCCGGCCGGCCTGACCATCGGCACGTTGCCGGCCGGTTGCAGCGCTTCGGGCCAGACGGTGACCTGCACCATTGCTGCGGGCCTGGCGGTGGGCGGCAATACCAGCTTCACCATCCCGGTGACGCCGACGGCTGCGGCCGCGGCGAATGTGACCAATACGGCGACCGTCAGTGGCGGTGGTGATGCGGCATGCCCCTCGGGCAGCGACTGCACCAGCACGGTGACCACGCCGGTTTCAACGCCGGCATTGGAACTCACCAAGAATGCCGTTCTGGCAGCTGATCAGTCGACCATCACCTACGGATTCAGCGTCCGCAATACCGGGGGGGCGGTCCTCAACAACGTCACGATCTCCGATCCGAAACTGCCTGGGCTCAGCTGCACTTCGATCACTGTTCTTGGTATCAATGCCACGCAGACGTTCGCGTGTACTGGCAACGTCTACAGCACAGTGGCGGCCGACTTTGACGCTGGCTCCGTAGTGAATGTGGCGACCGCCACGGGAACGCCTGCAGGCGGCACGACATCGGTTTCCGATGACAGTACGGTTACCACACCGTTGGTACCGAGCCCGTTGCTGAGCATCGCCAAGACCGCTGACAAGGCCACCTATGCCGCCGTGGGCGACGTGGTGAGTTACAGCTACCTGGTGACCAATACCGGCAATGTGACCATCAACAGCCTGTCGGTGAGCGATGACAAGATCGCCGCCGTCAGCTGCCCGGTGAGCACCCTGGCGCCGACGGCCTCGACCACCTGTACGGCCAGCTACACCATCACCCAGGCCGACCTGGATGCCGGCAGCGTGACCAACGTGGCCGCCGCCAACGGCACCCCGACCGATGGCACGCTGACGCCGCCGACCGACACGGAGACGGTGAGCTCGACGCCGAGCCCGTCGCTGAGCATCGCCAAGACCGCTGACAAGGCCACCTATGCCGCCGTGGGCGACGTGGTGAGCTACAGCTACCTGGTGACCAATACCGGCAATGTGACCATCAACAGCCTGTCGGTGAGCGATGACAAGATCGCCAGCGTCAGCTGCCCGGTGAGCACCCTGGCGCCGACGGCCTCGACCACCTGTACGGCCAGCTACACCATCACCCAGGCCGACCTGGATGCCGGCAGCGTGACCAACGTGGCCACCGCCAACGGCACCCCGACCGGTGGCACGCTGACGCCGCCGACCGATACGGAGACGGTGACCTCGACGCCGAGCCCGTCGCTGAGCATCGCCAAGACCGCTGACAAGGCCACCTATGCCGCCGTGGGCGAGGTGGTGAGCTACAGCTACCTGGTGACCAATACCGGCAATGTGACCATCAACAGCCTGTCGGTGAGCGACGACAAGATCGCCAGCGTCAGCTGCCCGGTGAGCACCCTGGCGCCGACGGCCTCGACCACCTGTACGGCCAGTTACACCATCACCCAGGCCGACCTGGATGCCGGCAGCGTGACCAACGTGGCCACCGCCAACGGCACCCCGGCCGGTGGCACGCTGACGCCGCCGACCGATACGGAGACGGTGAGCTCCACTGCTACCCCGAAGCTGACCTCGACCAAGGTGGTGACCTCGACCGGTCCGTACACCGTGGGCAGCGTGATTGCCTACAGCGTGAGCGCGACCAACGCCGGCACCGTGACCCTGGCCGACGTGGTGGTGAGCGACAGCAAGCTGAGCCCGTCGAGCACGACCTGTGCGAGCCTGGCCCCGAATGCCGTCTGCACCCTGACCGGCAACTACACCGTCGTGCAGGCCGATGTGGATGCCGGCAACGTCATCAACACCGCCGCGGTGACCACGACCACGCCGGGTGCCTGCACCATGGCCGCCGACTGTGCGCCGACGGTGACCACGCCGATCACCCAGACGCCCTCGTTGAGCATCGAAAAGAGCGCGGACAAGACCACCTATGCATCTGTTGGTGAGGTGATTACGTACACCTATCTGGTGACCAACACCGGTAACGTGACCATCAATGGCCTGTCGGTCAGTGATGACAGGATCGCCAGTGTCAGCTGCCCGGTGACCTCACTGGTCGCCGGGGCAGCCACCACCTGCAGCGCAACCTATACCGTGACTCAGGCGGATCTGGTGGCCGGCAAGGTGACCAACGTGGCTACCGCCAACGGTACCCCGACCGGTGGCACGCTGACGCCGCCGACGGACACCGTAACGGTCACCGCGCAACCGACGCAGATCGTGGCCAACGACGACACCATGGCTCCGGTCAGCGGCAGCACAGGCGGCAACACGCCGACCGTGCTGGTCAATGACACCCTGGATGGCGTGCAGGTCACCATCGGCAGCGTGACTCTGCACAGCACCGGTACCGGCAGCACCGGCACCACGCTGGGCCTGACCACGCCGCCAGCCGCGGGCAGCATCACCATGAACCCGGACGGCAGCCTGACCATCGCCCCGGGCACCACCGCAGGCACGTACACCTATACGTACGAGATCTGCGACAAGCTCAACACCGGCAACTGCGATACCGCCGTGGCAATGGTGGTGGTGGGTGTCTCGCCGATCACTGCCAACGACGACTCGGCCACCACGGCGCAGAACACGCCGGTAACGGTGTCGGTGCTGGGCAATGACATGCTTGATGGTATGCCGGCCGATCCGGCCAAGGTCACCGTCACCCAGGTCAATCCGCCGGCCAATGGCTCGGTGGTGGTGAACCCGGATGGCACCGTGACCTACACGCCGAATCCTGGCTATGCAGGTACCGATACGTTCACCTACCAGATCTGCGAGAACCTGAACCCGGCCAACTGCGCCACGGCAACGGTGACCGTCATTGTTCTGCCGAACAGCATCGAAGCCATCGACGACAGTGGCACCACCGAGCAGAACACGCCGGTGATCACGCAGGTGATCGCCAATGACACCACCTCGGGTCCGCGTCTGAATCCGGGCGCGGTGACCATCGTGACCCCGTCGTCGCACGGCACCACCATGGTCAATGCGGACGGCAGCGTGACGTACACGCCGAACCCGAACTTCTCGGGCACGGATACCTACGTCTATGAGGTCTGCGATGTATCCGCACCGGCGCCTGTCTGTGACAGGGCAACGGTGACCATCATCGTCACCCCGAATCGCATCGATGCGATTGACGATGAGGCGACCACGCAGGTTGATACGCCGGTGACGCTGACGGTGCTGGGCAATGACACCTCGGCCAAGGTGCCGCTGGATCCCGCCTCGCTGACGGTACTGACGCCGCCGGTCAACGGTACGGTCGTGTGCAGTGCAGGCAGCTGCGTGTACACGCCGAACCCGGGCTATGTGGGCAACGACAGCTTCGTGTACCGCGTGTGCGACGTTTCCGTGCCCACGCCGGTCTGCGATACCGCTACCGCCACCATCCGGATTGAAGGTGAAACCCAGGTGCGTGTGACCAAGCAGGCCAGCCCGCGTGATGTGAAGGTGGGTGACCTGGTGCGCTACACCGTCACTCTGGAAAACGTTGGCGAGTCCGATGTGGTCGACGGCACGCTGGTCGATACCCCGCCGGTCGGCTTCACCCTGGTGGTGGGCTCGCTGGAAGTGGCCGACCGCGATGGCGCTGGCCGCCTGGCAGGCAGCTTCCCGATCCGCGTGGACCAGATCGACATCGCCAAAGGTGACCGTGCCGTCGTCACCTATCTGCTGCGTGTGGGTGCCGGTGTGCGCGGTGGTCTGCACACCAACGCCGCCGAGCTGCATGACAACGGCCGCCGCATCTCCAATGTGGGCACCGCCACCGTGCAGATGGTTGCCGACCCGATGATGGACGAATCCACCTTGCTGGGTACGGTGTTCGACGACCGCGATGGTGACGGCTGGCAGGATTCTGCCGACCTGTCCGACATCCGCGTGCAGGGCGGCTTTGCCGCGGGCGCCTACATTGCCAACTCCACCACGGTGGATCGTGGCAATGGTCCGCAGGCCGAGCCGGATGCCAGCTCGCCGATGCTGCATGGCATTGCCATCGGCAAGATCGGTGGTCGCCAGTCCGATGCCGATCCGGCCCAGGCCCGTCAGGTCGTGGTGAGCCAGCTGCTGCGCTCGCTCGACTTCAACGGTGACTTCGTGCTGACCAGCAAGCAGGGCGCCACCCTGCGCATGGATGCCGCGGGCAAGACTACGGTCAGTGCCGAAGGTGGCGATGCTGCCAACGGCCTGAGCGCGGCCCTGCCCAGCGTGCAGCGCAAGGTCACCCCGGCCGAGGGCGGCTACCGCGTCGACTACATCATCCGCAACGACGGTGTGGACGAGCGTGGCATTCCGGGTGTGCGTATTGCCTCGGTGGAAGGCCTGCTGGTGGAAACCGACCAGTTCGGCCGCTACAACCTGATTGGGGTGGACGGAGGACGTGATGACCGCGGCCGCAATTTCATCCTGAAGGTGGATCCGGCCACCTTGCCGCCGGGCAGCGTGTTCACCACCAGGAACCCGCTGGTGCGCCGCATCACTCCGGGGCTGCCGGTGCGCTTCGACTTCGGCGTCAAGTTGCCGCCGGGCCTGGTGCAGGGTGAGCCCCGCGAGAAGGTGGAAATGGAACTGGGCGAGGTGATGTTTGCCCCGGCCAGCGCCGAAGTACGCAGCCAGTACCTGCCGGCCGTGGAGAAGATGGCCGAGCAGGTGCGTAGCCACGGCGGCGGTGAGGTGGTGATTGCTGCCCACGGCGAAGACGAGCTGTTGGCATTCGACCGCGCGGTGGCAGTGCGCAAGGCGCTGGTGGCGGCATTGCCGGCCGACATCGCCGCGCGCACCCAGGTGAGCCTGCGCACCAACACCGCCGACGACGGATCCATGGTGGTGGGCCTGCTGTCCTGGCCGGTGTTGGGCAATGTGTTGTTCGACACCGACAAATCCACCATCAAGCCGGAATACACCGCCTTGCTGGCTCGAATTGCCAATTACCTGGTGGAGATGGATACGCGCATCGTCAAGATCACCGGCCATGCCGACCGCCGTGCTTCCGACGCCTACAACGATGCACTGGGGATGCGTCGTGCCAAGGCGGTGTATGACGCCATCAGCGCACAGCTGCCGGCCGACCAGCGCAGCAAGGTCAATGTCGAACTCATCCCTGGCGGGCCCGACGCCTCATCTGGGCAGGCAGCCAAGGAGGTGTCGCCATGAAAATGAAATTGTTGGATTACGCGCTGCTGTGTGCACTGGCGGGCATGGCCTCTGCTGCGCAGGCGCAGGAAGCGGTTGCGACGGCACCGACCAGTGATGCCGGTGCCGCCCAGGCGGACTGTGATGCCCAGGGCTGCAACAGCGATGACGGCATGCTGTTCAAGCTGATCAGCCGGGGCAAGAAGGAAACCCTGGTACCCCAGGCCGACCCGACCTCGTCGGTGCAGCTGGCACCGGACCGTCGCGTGTCGGTGGAAGCAGAGAAGACCGACAGTGACTGGAAGCAGGATCTGCAGCCAGGGCAGGCCATCGCCATCGGCAAGTGGTCGCTGCAGTTGGCCAATGGCGGTGTGATCTGGGCGACGGAAGACCCCAATCTGGGGCAGCCTTCTTTCAGCATCTCGGCGCCGTCGCTGGTGCCGTTCGACGGCAGCCGTGTCACCAAGCCGGTGCAGTTCTACGCCTACAACAACTATTCGGCGTTCATGCAGCGCGCCGAGGTACTGGTATACCGCGCCACCGATACCGACCTGGTCGATCCGGTAGCCACGATTGACCTGCCGGTTGCCGCATCCACCACCCTGGAGTGGGACGGCAGCCTGCCGTCCGGCTACAAGCCCAAGGTGGGTGATGAGCTGGTCTACATCGTGCGTGCCTATGGTGCGGACGGTGCATTCGATGAAACCTATCCCAGCCGCCTGCAGCTGGTGCGGCCCGAGGAAGCCGAGCGCGGCGCGCAGCAGCTGCGCAATGCTGTGGAAAAGAGCAAGGGCACGGCGTTCAACACCGACGATGCCCAGCTGCAGAGCCTGGTCGACCAGAGCTTTGGTCGCGACAGCCTGCGCCAGCAGAACATCGCCATCTACGGCTCGCGCATCCGCATCCAGGGCCGCAACCTGCCCGAGCGTGCCAGCGTCAAGATCAACGGCCAGATGCAGCCGGTGGACATGGAGAGCAAGCTGGTTGCCGAATACCTGGTGCCGGTGGGCGAGCACAAGTTCGACATAGAAATCGCGGCCGGCGCAGATGCACCGGCGGTGCGCGATCAGCTGGATATCGACGTCACCGGCCGCTACATGTTTGCCGTGGCATTGGCCGACTTCACCCTGTCCGGCGGCAGTGTCTCCGGCTCGCTGGAGCCGCTGGGCAACGATGACCGCTACGAGAAGGACCTGGTGGTCGACGGCCGCCTGGCCTTCTATCTGAAGGGTAAGGTCAAGGGCAAGTACCTGGTGACGGCACAGGCCGATACCCAGGAGCGCGAAGTCAGCGAGATGTTCAAGGGCTTCTGGGACGCCGATCCGCAGGACGTGTTCCGTCGCCTGGATCCGGACCAGTACTACCCGGTGTATGGCGATGATTCCACCACCTACCGTGACGTGGACACCCAGGGCCGCCTGTACGTGCGGGTGGATTGGGACAAGAGCCAGGCGCTGTGGGGCAATTTCAATACCGGCATCACCGGTACCGAGTACGGCCAGTACTCGCGCTCCCTGTACGGCGGCGCGCTGAGCTGGCGCAGCCGTGGCACCAATCCGTGGGGCGAGGCACGCTCGGAAGTGCGCGTATTCGGCTCCGAAGCGCAGACCGCACCGGGCCACAGCGAGTTCCTCGGCACCGGCGGCAGCCTGTACTACCTGCGCCACAACGACATCCTGCCGGGCTCGGAGAAGGTGGCCATCGAGATCCGCGATGCCACCACCGGCCGTGTCGAGAAGCGCATTGACCTGCAGGCCGGTGCCGACTACCAGATCGATGATTTCCAGGGCAGGCTGATCCTGTCCGATGCGCTGTCCATCGTCACCCGCGATGGCCTGCCGCGTCTGTCGCGCGATACTCCGCTGGACGGCTACACCCAGGTGCTGCTGGTCGACTACGAATATCTGCCCACCGGCTTCAATCCGGATGAAATAACCGCCGGTGTGCGCGGCAAGCAATGGTTTGGCGATCACGTCGGGGTTGGCGTCACGTACATCGATGAGAACCGTGCTGGCGACGATTACACCCTGGCGGCGGCCGACCTCACCCTGCAGGCCGGTCGCGGCACCTACCTCAAGGTGGAGCAGGCGCGTACTGAAAGCACCAGCGCCCCGGTGTTCTATTCGGAAAATGGCGGCCTCAGCTTTGACCAGCTGAACTCCGGCCTGGGCGCCCAGCGCAAGGGCGATGCCAGTTCGGTCGAAGCCCGCGCCAACTTCAAGGAGCTGGGCTGGACGCAGCTGGATTGGTCTGCCGGTGCCTGGATGCGGCGTGTGGATGCGGGCTACTCCATTGCCCGTTACGACACCGGCGAGGAAGTGCGCGAGCGCGGCTTTGAATTCCGTGGCCAGCTCTCGCCGGCGTTCGATATCTACGGCCGCTACAGCCGTGCCGAACGTGGCGCGCAGTACCTGGAGCAGAACCAGCTCACCGGTGAGTGGCGTATCAACGATGACAACACCTTGAGCGCGGAACTGCGCCGCGTTGATGAAAGCGACATCAGCAGCCAGGGGATAGGTACCCTGGGTGCGCTGCAGTACAAGCATCGCTTCGGTACGGCCTTCGACATGTACGGCACCGCCCAGTTCACCCTGGATGATGACGGGGGCAAGTACCGCGACAACGACGCGGTGACGGTGGGCGGCAATTACCAGTTCGGCAACCTGTCCAGCGTTGGCGCCGAGGTCACCCACGGTGATCGCGGTGATGCGGCGCAGGTCAACGCTGAGTACCGGCTGACCTCTGACCACTCCATCTACGGCAACTACACTTTCACCAACGCCACCAGCAGCGATTACGACGCGCTGTTCAATCCGGTGCAGCGTGACGGTTGGACGCTGGGCCAACGCTGGCGCCTGTCCAACCAGGTGAATGTGTTCAACGAGAGCCAGTACCTGAAGGCGCGCAATGAAAGCGGCCTGGCCCATACCTTCGGCATGGATTTCTATCCGGGCGTGGGTTGGACCCTGGGCTTCCAGCTGCAGGATGCCGAGCTGGACCGTGGTACCGGCAACATCAACCGCAAGGCGGTCAGCGTCAACGGTGGCCGCACCTCGGCCGATACCCAGTGGAGCAGCAAGGTCGAGTGGCGCCGTGACTCCGGTGCCGAGCGCCGCGAGCAGTGGGTGACTACCAACAACCTGACCCACAAGTTCAACGACAGCTTGCGGATTGCCGCACGTTTCAACTACTCCGACACCGACGATGCGCTGGACCCGCTGGCCGGTGCCAGGTTCATCGAAGGCAATGTCGGCTTTGCCTACCGTCCGTTCAACAGCACCCGTTGGGGCCTGCTGGGCCGTTACACCTATCTGTACGACGTCTCCACCCTGGCCCAGGACACCAGTAGCACCTACTACGACCAGCGCAGCCAGGTGCTGTCGTTCGAAGGTGTCTACCGTCCGCTCAACCACTGGGAATTCGCACTGAAGGCGGCGCGTCGCGAAGGCGAGGTGCGCATGGGCCGCATGACCGGTGCCTGGGCGGATTCGGCGGCTACCCTGCTGGCCGCGCAGGTGCGTTACGGCATCACCACCGATTGGCATGCGCTGGCCGAGTACCGCAGTTTGAGCGTCAAGGAAGGCGGTCGCAGGCAGGGTGCACTGGTGGGTGTTGATCGTGATATCGGCCGGAATTTCCGCGTCGGTGTCGGCTACAACTTCACCGACTTCAGCGACAAGCTCACCGACTTCGATTACGACCACCGTGGTTGGTTCTTGAATGTGGTGGGCAGCTACTGACGCACGCAGGCAACACTTGCTGTGCAAGTGCGATCAACTTCACAGGAAAAACACGCGCCTCATCACATTATCGGCGGCTGAGTTCGGTTGAATCCAGGGGCGTCAGGCACGCGGATCATCACTTGGGGACTGGCTTCTGCACATGCGGTCGGTGTGCAGAAGCCAGATTTTTGATGACACGTGGTGGGGCGATGGGAATGGCGTTGCCGGGGCGGGATGCAGCTCGGCAACGTCCTTTGGTACAGGGGAAAGGCCATGTTCGCAGGGAAGGTTCGGTTTGCAGCGGCGATGGCTGCGTTGGTGCTGCCCTGCGCCGTGGCGCAGGCACAGGTGAAGGTGACAGCACCTTTCACCAACGCGACTGACAGCAACTGGACGTTCACCGGCACCGACTCCAGCTCGAACAATCCCAGCGGTGTGCTGACGGCTGGCCGGGATCTGTCGGGGGACGGCGTAGGCTCTGGCGGCACCAAGGACACGGCTGGCAATGGCTGGTTGCGGGTCACCTCGCGCGGCAACTACAAGGTCGGCAACGCGCTGTATACGGCGACCTCCGGCGCCTTTTCGTCAAGTTACGGGGTGCAGATGCGCTTTGACTACGTTGCCTGGGGAGGCACCGGCGCCGACGGCATCAGCGTGTATCTGTATGACGCCAACAGCAACATGTCCGGTGCGCTGGTTGGCGCAGGGTTGGGTTACTGCAGTGGTGCCGGTGGTTATCTCGGCGTCGGCGTGGACGAATACGGCAGCTACTCGCAACGCGACCCCTATGGCCGTTGCGTCGCTCCCGGTCCATATGAAAGCAATGCCGAAGGACAGAACTTCGTCGCCATCCGCGGCCCTACCAATGCCGCAGGTGGTGCCAATCCCTACGTGAAGGGGTTGGCGGTGGGCGAGTCGATCAGCAACAACACAGCGACAGCGCGCCCTACCAGGATCCGCCGCATCTATGTGGACATGATTCCGAAGAATGCCACTGGAAATGCCGGCTACCGTGTATCCGCTTACTATCTTTCCGACACTGCCTCGGGCGATGGTTCCCGCAAGATGTTGTTCAAGGACGAGGACTTCGCCTACCCGGCGCCCAGCCGGCTACGCGTCGGCGTAGGCGGCTCAACCGGCGGCCTTACCAACTTCCACGAGATCCGCAACCTGGTAGTGGCTGCCCCCGCAGATCTTGCTGTGACCAAGACCGTATCAAATCAGACGCCTGTGCTGGGCGAACAACTGGTCTACCTGGTCAAGGTCAAGAACCAGGACATCAATACCGTCGACCCCGGTGATCAGTCCCCGCTGATCAGTGCGGCAAATGCTGCCACCATCACCGATACCCTGCCTGCGGGGTTGGCCAGTGCGAGCTGGACATGTACCGCGAGCACGGGTTCGACCTGCCCGGCGCTATCGGGCACCGGCAATCTCAACGTCAGCGGCGGCTACACGTTGGCAAGCGGTGGCGAGTTGACGTTCACCATCAGCGCGATGGTAAGCGACGTGGCCGGTGCAAAATGCGGCATGTCGCTGCTCAATACCGCAAAGGTGGCATTTCCCGCGTCATCGGCTTTTTCGGACATCAACCCCGGCAACGACCAAGCCACCGCAAACGCGGTTGTGACCTGTCCCACCGCGTTTATCGGCTGTCCCAGCCAGGCGTTCATCACCCGCGGCAACAGTCTGTTCTCGCTGGACCTGCTGAGCGGTGCGATTACCGACCTGGGCACCAGCCTGCCTGCCAGTTCGCCGTTGCGCAGCAGCAGTGTCAACGCGGTGGGGTTTGGCAAGGACGGCTACATCTGGGGCTGGTACAACGGTGATGGCAGCCAGCCCCGCCGACTGGTGCGAATCGGCCAGAATGGTGTTGCCGACCTGCCGTACGCCGTCGCACCGGGGACGCTGGGTCGCACCGGCTTCTACGCTGCCGACGTCGACCCGGTCACAGGCTATCTCGTGCTCTCTTCCGGAAGCACGATGTACAGGGTGGATCCTGCGACCAACAAGGTCATTGGATCGGGCATTCCTGTTTCCATGATGGGTGACAGCACCGACTACGCCTTCGACAGCACTGCCACCTATCTTTACTCGGTCAACAATGCAACCCGGGAAGTATTTCGTGCAGCCTGGAGCGGCAGCTCTCTGGGGGCGCCTGAGGTGCTGACCACGTTGCCTGCCAGCCCGGGTAGCGGTGGCTGGGGCGCGATCTTCATGGATGGCAACGGCAATATCTACGCCTACCGCTCAGGTGCGCCTGCCGGTGGCCAGCCTGCAACGGTCGGGTTGGTCTATCGCATCTTCAAGACGGCGTCGGGTGTTTGGTCATATGACCTGCTGTCGGACAATGCCAGTACTTCAACCAACCTTGACGGTGCACGCTGCCCAGCGGCGCTCACGCAGCTGCCGCCCGCGGTGCTGCTGCGCAAGACCACCACCGGCGCGGCGGGTGGACCGTTCAGCTTTGCTCTGGGCAACGTGTCACGTGCCAACGCACCTGTCACTACCACGCAGGGCGGTCAGGCCGTGCAGGTGGATGGTGATGCGGACCTGGCGGGCGTGCAGTCGTTCACGGTTTCCAACCTTTCGCAGAATGTCGTCATCACCGAATCCGCGCTGCCGCCGGGTTGGAAGCTGGAAAAGGCGGAGTGCCGCAATCGGGCCGGCAACGTGGTCGGTACCCGCAGCGGTACGGTGCTGACATTGCCGGCGGCATCGGTGACGGCCGGCGAGGTGTTCGAGTGTGACTTCACCAATACGCCGCTGACGGCGAACCTGGTCGTCAACAAGACCAACAACCGCACTACGGTGGTGAAGGGCAGCAGCATCGAGTACACGATTGTTGCGCGCAACGATGGCCCGGATGCAGCGGATGGTGCGGTGCTGCAGGATGCGGTGCCTTCGACATTGACCTGCAGCGAAGTGGTGACCTGCACGCGCAGTGGCGGGGGCAATTGCCCGATTACGGTCACGGCCAGCGGGCTCAAGAATGGCTTGAACATTCCCAGTTTCCCGAACGGCGAAGCCTGGATAATGAAAATGACCTGCACGATCAACTGAACGCGTTTTCGAACAGCGAACAACGGCCGTTCGGGCCATTGGTAGGCAAAGGCATCGCCTTGGCCCGGGGAGGCCTCAGCGCCACTGCGAGAGCGACAGCTTCAGCTCCGCGGCAAAACCCTTGGCCGACTGCAGCGGTATGGCGAACACATTGGGGGCCTGCTGCGCGATGCCGATGGCCTTGTTGCGTGCGCCGTCCAGTTCGGCCTCGTTCTTGGGACCGCCCGCCCATTGGTCGTCGCTCCAGACGTAGCGCAGCCGCCAGCTGCCAGCTTCATCGGGCTTGGCGAACACCACCAGGGTGTTGCGGAACAGGAATTCGCCGGGGATATGGTTCTTCAGGAACAGTGCGCCATCCACTTCGTAACCGGCATTGCTGACGGCAAGATCGATGGAGAAGGCGATCTCGCTGCCGGCCATGATCTTGCTGCTGTCCAGGAATACCGAGAACAGCACGGTCGAGCGCTTGTCCTTGAGCAGGTTGCCCTGCGCGTCGAAGATATCACCGTACTCGCGACGGATGGCGCACTGGTTGGCCTGGGTGCGTGAGGTGAGTTCGTAGGTATAGGCACCGCGCGGCGCGACGGTGGCCTCGATGTAATACGACGAGGCGATCTTCTTGCCGCGCTTGCGCGCTGCCTCTATTTCCGGCGGAAAGGGCAGGGCACTGATATCCAGTTGGGCGGTGGCGCAGGTATCGCCGAACAGGAAGCGCACCAGGTTTTGGTAACCCTCCTCGGAATTGACGATGCCGAAGTAGCCGCTGTGGCTGCGGTTGACAAAGGCCCGCGGCGAACCCTCGACATAGGCATTGGCGATGCGCACCAGGCCATCACTGAGCGCACCCACCGCAAACGATGAAAGCCCGTGCGCCGCGGCGTAATCACGGCTGTTGGTGCCGATCAGGCAGAACAGCCGTTCCGGCGGAAAGCCGGAGTTGCCCAGTGTATTGACCTTGTCCTTGGGCACCTTCAGGTATTTGCCCATGTTGCTGCGGTTGAAATTGTTGATGTCGTTGATCGACAGCAGGTTCGGCAGGTTGATGCCGCCGACCTCGATGCCGTTGTGTGGCGTGGCATAAGTGAAGGCCTTGTCGACCATCGCCCTCACCTCGGCACTGGCCACCTCCGGGTTCTGCAGCAGGCAGCGGCAGATCAGTCCGCCCATCGAGTGGGCGACCAGATAGACGCGGAACTCCTTGCGCATGGCCGCGTTGTTGCCGCAGATGCTGTCGCGCAGCTGCTCGATGCGCTTGCCCAGCGCAGCGGCGGCATCGACGATGGAAGGCGTCTTGCCATCACCGAAGGCCGGGTCAGCCGGGTCGTAATAGCGGTGGATGACGATGCAGCGCGGCGAGATGCGGTCGCGGCGTTCGGCGCCGAATTCGTAGACGTCGCGGTAGTCGTAATCCTTCATCAGCCGCACCAGCGGCGACTCGAACACGAACTTGACGATGCTGCCGTCCTGCGCCTGGCGCATCTTGGTGGAACCGGCCTCGAAGCCCATGAACGGCGTGGAGGTGGTTTCGACGATCTCGTCGCGGGTCATCGCGTAGCCGCGCACATAGATGATCGGGAAGTAGGGGCGTTGGATGCGTTCCATGGCCGTTCTCTGCGGGGGCTTCGCGAACGATGGTGAAGGGATTTTTGGGATTTGTCCTGAATCTGGTGCTTCACGAGCTCACCCCTCCCCAACCCTCCCCTGCGCTTTGCACAAGGGAGGGGGCAGAACACCGCCCCCTCCCTTTGGCGTAGCCAAGGGGAGGGCTGGGGAGGGGTAAGCCTTTGCTTCCGCGCCAGCCCACAAGCAAGCTGGCAACACCCTGGCCTTCACCGACAACATCGCCCCGATCCAACTGCCGGTAACCAATCGCCTCGGTCAGATGCGCCCGCTGAATCGCTACCTCCCCGGCAACAGCGAGGGGCAGTGTTCGGCCCCCTCCCTTTGGCGTAGCCAAGGGGAGGGCTGGGGAGGGGTAAGCCTTTGCTTCTGCTCCAGCCCACAAGCAAGCCGGCAACAACCTAGCCCTCACCGCCAACACCGCCCCGATCCAACTGCCGGTAACCAATCGCCTCGGTCAGATGCGCCCGCTGGATCGTCACCTCCCCGGCAAGATCGGCAATCGTCCGGGCCACCCGCAGGATCCGGTGCATCGACCGTGCCGATAGCTGCAGCCGTTCCATGGCCTGTTCCAGCAGGTCGCTATCGCTTGCCGACAGGCTGCAATCGCGCAGTGTCTCCTTCTGTCCCAGGTGCGCATTGGCGTGGCCGGCACGTTGCAGTTGGCGCGTACGTGCCGCCATCACCCGGTCACGGACTGTCACGCTGCTTTCGCCCTCGGCGGCATCGCCGCGCAGCTCGCTGGGCGCCAGCCGAGGGACGTGCAGGTGCAGGTCGATGCGGTCCAGCAGCGGCCCAGAGATGCGTGCGCGGTAGCGGCTGATGGCATCGGCTGAACAGCGGCAGCGGCCACTGCTGTCACCGGCCCAGCCGCACGGGCAGGGGTTCATTGCCGCCACCAGTTGGAAACGTGCGGGGAATTCGATACTGCGGGCGGCGCGCGATACCGTGACCGTGCCGGACTCCAGCGGCTCGCGCAGAACTTCCAGCGCATGCCGGTTCCATTCCGGCAGTTCGTCTAGGAACAGCACACCGTTGTGGGCCAGCGAAATCTCACCGGGCCGCGGATGCGAGCCACCGCCAACCAGCGCAACCGCACTTGCGGTGTGATGCGGTGACCGGTAGGGGCGCTGGCGCCAGCGACGTGGGTCAACGCCGCTGCCGCTGAGGGAGGTGATGGCGGCGGTTTCCAGGGCTTCGGCTTCGCTGGCGTCGGGCAGGATGCCGGGCAGGCGGGAGGCCAGCAGGGTCTTGCCGCAGCCCGGTGAACCCAGCAGCAGGAGGTGGTGGGCACCTGCGGCGGCGATCTCCAGAGCGCGTCGGGCCTGTAGTTGGCCGCGTACATCGGACAGGTCGGCAGGTTGCAGGGGCAGTGCCTCCGGCATCTGCGCGGCAGGCAGCTGTTTGGTTCCGGCCAGCGCGGCGCAGACTTCCAGCAGGGTGCGCGCAACCCGCACATCGGCATGTTGCGCCAGCGCCGCCTCCTCGGCGTTGCCGGGGGCGAGGATGAGTCTGCGTTGGGCGTTGGCTGCGGCAATCGCGGCAGGCAGGGCACCATCGACTGCGCGCAGCTCACCGGTCAGTGCCAGTTCGCCGATGAACTCGTGGTCGGCCAGGGTCTTGCGGTCGATCTGACCGCTGGCGGCAAGGATGCCGAGTGCGATCGGCAGGTCGAAGCGGCCACCTTCCTTGGGCAGGTCGGCCGGGGCCAGATTGATGGTGATGCGGCGGGCCGGGTAATCGAACTGCGCGCAGAGGATGGCGGCGCGCACCCGGTCGCGGGATTCGCGCACGGCGGCCTCGGGCAGGCCGACGATCTGGGTGGAGGGCAGGCCGCCGGACAGGTGGACTTCCACCTGCACCGGCGGTGCGCGCACGCCGGCGCGGGCGCGGCTGTGTACCAGTGCCAGGCTCATGGCCCGGCGCTCAGGCGTTCTTGTCGGTGAGCCGGTTTTCCAGGGCGACGACGGCTTGTTCCAGCGCGTCGAGTTTTTCGCGGGTGCGCAGCAGCACGGCGCGCTGCACTTCAAATTCCTCGCGGGTGACCAGGTCCAGCTTGCCCAGCCCGGCCTGTAGTGCGCTCTTGAAGGTGGCCTGCAGTTCTTCGCGCGATTCGCGCAGGCCCGGCGGCACCAGGTCGCTCAGACGGCGGGCCAGCGCATCGATGTGGTTGAGGTCGATCATGGGGGGTTCTCCGCAGGGGTGGGCCTAGCGTGGAAGCTGGCCGCCCATGGCAGGCATCGGTATCCGTTTTGACTGGGGGTAAGGATAGTCCGGATGCAGGTGGGTGGCACGCTGCCGTCTCGGGGTATGCTTCCGCCATTGCCCAAGGAGCTGACCAATGAAGATGATCATGGCCATCGTCAAGCCGTTCAAACTGGACGACGTGCGCGAGGCGTTGGCCGAACGCGGCGTGGCCGGCATCACCGTCACCGAGGTCAAGGGCTTTGGCCGCCAGAAGGGGCACACCGAGCTGTATCGCGGTGCCGAGTACGTCGTCGACTTCCTTCCCAAGATCCGCATCGAGACCGCCGTCACCGACGACCGCGTGGATGCGGTGATCGAAACCCTGCAGGGCGCGGCCGGCACCGGCAAGATCGGTGACGGCAAGATTTTCGTCACCCCGCTCGAGCAGGTGGTGCGTATCCGCACCGGTGAAACAGGCGCTGACGCGCTCTAACCCCCACAGCCGGAGTCGACAATGCGAACGGAATTTTTCACCGGGCTCAAGGCCCGGTTCGGTGGCCTGTGCCTGTCGTTCATGCTCGCCGTCATGGCGGTGGGCATGCTTCCCTCACACGCGTTGGCCCAGCAGGCCACGTTGCCGCCGGAGGCAACGCAAGGCGCGGCACCGGCAGTTGCCGCCGAGGCCCCGGCCGAAGCCGCCGCCGAGGCGGCGCCCAGCTTCGATCGCGGGGACGTGGCGTGGATGCTCACCGCCACCTTGCTGGTGCTGATGATGGTGGTGCCGGGCCTGGCGCTGTTCTATGGCGGCCTGGTGCGTGCCAAGAACGTGCTCTCGGTGCTGAGCCAGGTGCTGGTGGTGTTCTCGCTGGTGCTGATGCTGTGGGTGGCCTATGGCTACAGCGCGGTGTTCAGTGCGGGCAACCAGTTCTTCGGTTCCTTCACCCAATTCGCCTTCCTCAAGGGCTTCACCCCCGAATCGGTGGGCAACACGCCGATCACCGGGTTGCCGGACTTCCTGTTCGTGGCCTTCCAGTCCACCTTCGCCGGCATCACCACCGCGCTGATCGTCGGCGCGTTCGCCGAGCGCATCAAGTTCCGCGCGGTGCTGTTGTTCTCGGCGTTGTGGTTCACCCTGAGCTACATCCCGATGGCGCACATCGTCTGGGGCGGCGGCTATCTCGGTGAGATGGGCGCGATCGACTTTGCCGGCGGCACGGTGGTGCACATCAACGCCGGTGTCGCCGGCCTGGTGGCGGCGTGGTTCGTCGGCAAGCGCCTGGGCTATGGCCAGACCGCATTGAAGCCACACAACCTGCCGCTGACCTGGATCGGCGCGATGCTGTTGTGGGTGGGCTGGTTCGGCTTCAATGCCGGCTCGGCCGCGGCCGCCGACACGGTCGCCTCGCTGGCCTTCATCAACACCGTGCTGGCCACCGCCGCCGCGGTGCTGGGTTGGACGCTGGTGGAGGCGGTGACCAAGGGCCATCCCTCGGCGCTGGGCGCGGCCTCCGGTGCGGTCGCCGGCCTGGTCGGCGTGACCCCGGCCTGTGGCACGGTGGGCCCGCTGGGTGCGATCGTGATTGGTTTCGTCACCGGCATGATCTGCGTGTGGGGCGTGACCGGGCTCAAGCGCCTGTTGAAGGCCGATGACACCGCCGACGTGTTCGGCGTGCACGGTGTGGGGGGCATCGTCGGTGCGATCCTCACCGGCGTGTTCAGCGCACAATCGCTCGGCGGCACCAAGGCCGACCTGGACATCGGCCACCAGCTCTGGGTGCAGGTGGTCAGCGTCGGCTTCACGGTGCTGTGGAGTGCGGTGGTCACCGCGGTGATCCTGCTGGTGGTGCGCGCGCTGGTCGGCCTGCGCGTGAGCGAGGAAGCCGAACGCACCGGCCTGGACGTCACCACCCACGGCGAATCCGCCTACGAGGCCTGAGCGCCGCTTCAAAAGCCCCTCTCCCGCACGCGGGAGAGGGGTTGGAGTGAGGGCCGCGCCAGCATCCTGCCGTAGGTCACTTGCTTTCCCATCCGTGGCAACGTGCAATGCCCGGCATGAACCACAAACTCCTGTTGCCGCTGGCGCTGGTCGCCGCACTCGCCGCCTGCACCACCACGCCGCAGCGCAATCCCCTGGCGCAATGGGTTCCCTCGGCGAACCACAACGCACGCCAGCCGGTGATCATCGTGTTGCATCACACCGACCAGGATTCGGTGCAGCAGAGCCTGGACACGCTGCGCAGCGCCAACAGCGGCGGCAAGGTGAGCTCGCACTACCTGGTGGGGCGCAAGGGTGACCTGTACCAGCTGGTCGCCGACAGCGAACGTGCCTGGCATGCCGGTGGCGGGCGCTGGGGATCGATCACCGACCTCAATTCCACCTCGATCGGCATCGAGATCGACAACGACGGCGAGAGCCCGTTCAGCGCACCGCAGATCGCCACGCTGCTGCGCCTGCTCGATGACCTGTGCACCCGCTACAACATCCCGCGCAGCCAGATCATCGGCCATGCCGACCTGGCCCCGTCGCGCAAGGCCGACCCCAGCCGGTTCTTCCCCTGGCAGCAGCTGGCCGAGGCCGGCTTCGGTATCTGGCCCAAGGCCAGCGACGGCGCGGCCCCGGAAGGCTTCGACCGCTGGCTGGCGCTGCAGGCGCTGGGTTACCCGATGGACGACCGTGCCGCGGCCGCGCGCGCCTTCCACCGGCGCTTCCGTGGCAGCGACACGTTGCCCGCCGAACTGGATGCCGAAGATGCCCGCATCCTCCACTCGCTGCTGCAACAGGTGAAGTGAGCGACCGCGCCCGGTGGCATGGTCGCCGGGCGCGGGCTCAGTTGACGCTGCACTGGACCTGCACGTTGATCTGGCTGTTGGCCGGGAACGCCGTCACCGTCGCCCCGTTGGCGGTCAGCAGGTCCGCCGGCGCCTGCGGGCAGGTCGCATTGTTGCTGGGTGTGCAGGAGAGCACCTGGCAGTTGGACAGCCCGCTCGTCGGCGTGTCCTTCAGGACCGCGCCACTGGCATCGCCCGGGCCGCCGTTGCGGAACTGCAGCGAATAGGTCGTGCTGCTCCCGGACGGCACGCTGGCCACGGCATTGGTCTTGGTCACGGAGAGGTCGACGCCGGCCGCATTGGTGAAGGTGCAGACGATGTTCGCGCCCTGGACGATGGCCGCGGCCGGCAGCGTGACGCTGCGGTTGGGCAGGTCCACGGTACCGCTCACGCCGGCGGGCAGGCCGGTGCACTGGATCGCGCTCAGGGCGAAGCCCGGCGTCTGTGCCTCGGTCAGCGTGGTGGCCGTGTTCACCGCCGTCAGCGCACGCGCGCTGCCGGCCACGGCCTGGCCGGCGCTGGTCGTGGTCAGCGTCTGCGAGGGCAGGCCATTGGTGCCGGTGAAGGTGAAGGCGCCCACCGCGCCTTCGCTGATCTTGCGCGCGGTCACCACCGGCCGGGGCGTGTTGGTGATGGTGCAGGTGTACTGCGTGTTGGCCGCCACCGCGATGGTCCAGTCGGGGCCGGTCCCGCTGGGCGTGTAGGCCTGCTGCTGGCCGTTGAGCTGGTAGGACGTGCAGCTGATGCTCTTGTCGTAGTCACCGATGGCCTGGACGCTGTTGGCCGCCATGTCATCGCGCACGACGTGGTTGCCGGTGCTGACCTGCAGCGCTCCGGTGCTGGCCTGCTGCCCCGTCCCGGCGCCGCTGGTGGAGGCCGCGCGCAACGTGTTGTTGCCCTGGCGGATGGAGACGGTGAACTGGTCGTTGGGCGCGATGCGGCCCAGGTTCACCACCTTGTTGACCATGATCGCCGGCACCGGGTAGACGATGCTGCCGGCGCAGCCGCTGGAACCGCTCGCCTGCGAGGGGTCGCTGAACTGGGTGGCGGGAATGATCTGCGCCGCGCCGCCGTTGATCGAGGGATGCTGCCAGCGCAGCCGGTTGAAGTTCAGGCCGCCGGCGTTCACCCAGTAGATGCGCATCAGGGCACAACTGTTGGCGACGTCGGCGTTGAAGCTGCCGATGGCCCGGAAGTCGGTTTCGCCGTTGGTGTAACTGCTCAGTGCGCCGACCGGGATGTCGTAGTTGGCGGTGCGGTAGGCGGTGCTGGTGTAACTGGAGGACATGCTGACCTGCACCGAGTCGTCATGCGCCACGGAAAGCGTGTAGGTGCCGGCAACCGGGAACCGCACCAGCGTGTACATCACCCGGCCCATGGCCTGGTAGCGGCAGGGATCGGTCTGCAGGTTGGCGGCGGTGCGGCTGTCGCACAACGCGAACGGATTGCTGCCGTAGTCCACCAGCGCCGAGGTGCCGGTGCGGACCGCATTGGCCGGGTTGTTGGCCAACGCGGAGAGGTTGGCGATGGTGGCGGGGTTGTTGACGAACCGCGGGGCGCCTTGCGGACCGATGTAATTGGCATCGGATGCGATGCTGGTGGTGCCACGGTAATCCTCCCACAGCACGTTCTGCGCGGCCGCCTGGAACGCGGTCATGGCCAGCAGCAGGCCGGCGATGCCGGCGCCACCGGCGCGCCAGAGGCCGGAAAGCGTGGTTCGAGCGTGAAGCGTTGGCATGTCATCCCCTGAAGTGTCACTAGCCGCAA
>NZ_DLJW01000043.1:44163-48411 GCF_002477705.1 Stenotrophomonas sp. UBA7606
CCCCTGAAGTGTCACTTGCCGCAATGGCGCGGATAGTGGCCTTGGCGGTGCCAAGCCGCCGTGACGATGCTGCCCAGCCGGTCGCCTTTGCACTACATTGGTGCAATGACGATGCCTGATGACCGCCCCGCGCTGGACGTGCTGGGCACCCCCGTGGCCTGGGCCAGCGCCGATGGCCGCATCCTTGGCACCAACCCGGCCTTCGCGCGCTGGATGGGCGTGAGCGTGCGCCGCCTGGTCGGCCAGCCGCTGGTCTCGCTGGAGGCGCAGGGCGAGGCCCTGGCCAACTTCCTGGCCCGCGACGAGCGCGACGTGCTGCGCCTGCATCGGTTGATCCTGGCCCTGCCGGGCGAGAGCCCGCGTTTCGCCGAGGGTTGGTTGAGCCGGCTGGAGGAGGGCGGCTGGCTGCTGGAGGCCTACCCGGTGGACGAGTTCGTCGCGCCCGATCCGGCGCAGGTGCTGCCCGGCGCACTGTCGGCCGCCCTCAAGGGCCTGGCCCACGAGCTGCGCAACCCGTTGGCCGGGCTCAAGGGCGCCGCGCAGCTGCTGGCCCGCCGGGCCCAGGGCCGCGACGCCGGCGAGCGTGAGTTGATCGACCTGATCGGCGCGGAGATCGAACGCCTCAACGGCCTGCTCGAACAGCTGCTGTCACCGGCCCCGGCACGACCGCACGCGGCCATGAACATCCACGCCGCGCTGGAGCGGGTGCTGCGCCTGGCCGAGAGCGAGGCGGGCTGGTCGGTGCGTATCCAGCGCGATTACGACCCCAGCATCCCCGAGTTCGACGGTGACCCCGACCGCCTGACCCAGGCCGCCTGGAACCTGGTGCGCAACGCCATCCAGGCCGGCGCCACCGTGGTGACGCTGCGCACCCGGGTCGAGCACGGCCTGCGCATCGGCGACCAGATCCAGCCGTTGGCGCTGCGCCTGGAAGTGGCCGACGACGGCCGCGGCGTGCCCGAGGACATGGCCGAGCACCTGTTCCTGCCGCTGGTCAGTGGCCGCGCCGAGGGCACCGGCCTGGGCCTGGCGCTGGCCCAGCAGGTGGCGCGCGAACACCGCGGCACCCTCGGTTACCGTTCGCGCCCCGGCCACACGGTGTTCACCGTGCTGCTGCCGCTAGGCACACAGGAGGCCCGTGATGCCTGACCCCACCACCGCCACCGTCTGGGTGGTCGATGACGACCGGTCGGTACGTTTCGTGCTGACCACCGCGCTGCGCGAGGCCGGTTACACCGTCGAAGGCTTCGAGCATGCGGCGGCGGCCCTGGCCGCGCTGGAAACCCGGCCGGTGCCCGACCTGCTGTTCACCGACGTACGCATGCCTGGCGACAACGGCCTGGCACTGCTGGAGAAACTCAAGGCCGCGCATCCGCAGCTGCCGGTCATCGTGATGAGCGCCTACACCGACGTGGCCAGCACCGCCGGAGCGTTCCGCGGCGGTGCGCACGAGTTCCTGTCCAAGCCGTTCGACCTGGACGATGCGGTGGAACTGGCCCGGCGCGCGCTGCCCGAGCCATTGGTGGAAGACCCGCCGGCGGCGCCACCGCCGGCCGCCGTGGCCGGCCAGGGCGCGCCGCAGCTGATCGGCGACACCCCGGCCATGCGTGCATTGTTCCGCGCCATCGGCAAGCTGGCGCAGGCGCCGTTGTCGGTGTTGATCAATGGCGAAACCGGCACCGGCAAGGAACTGGTGGCCAACGCGCTGCACCGCGAGTCGCCGCGCGCGAAGGGGCCGTTCGTGGCGCTGAACACCGCCGCCATCCCGGCCGAACTGCTGGAAAGCGAACTGTTCGGCCATGAGGCCGGCGCGTTCACCGGCGCACACAAGCGCCATATCGGCCGCTTCGAGCAGGCCGATGGCGGCACGCTGTTCCTGGACGAGGTCGGCGAGCTGCCGCTGGCCAGCCAGGCCAAGCTGCTGCGCGTGCTGCAGAGCGGGCAACTGCAGCGGGTGGGCTCGGACCGCGAGCACCAGGTGGACGTGCGGGTGATCGCCGCCACCAACCTGGACCTGGCCGACGCGGTGCGGCAGGGGCGTTTCCGCGCCGACCTGTACCACCGCCTGGGCGCCTATCCGCTACGGGTGCCGCCGCTGCGCGAGCGCGAGCGCGACGTGCTGCTGCTGGCGGGCTTCTTCATCGAAGAGGCGCGTTCGCGGATGGGCCTGCGCAGCCTGCGCCTGTCCGCCGATGCCCAGGCCGCGCTGCTTGGCTACGACTGGCCGGGCAATGTGCGGGAACTGGAGCATCTGATCGGTCGTGCGGTGCTGCGCGCGCTGGCAGCCAGCGGCACGGTGCGCCCGCGCATCCTCACCGTCGATGCGGCGGCGCTGGAGTTGCCGGTGCACAGCGATGCCAGCGTGCAGGCCCCGGCCGGTGCCGGACAAGCGCTGCAGGCCGAGGACCTGCGCAAGGCCGTGGATGATTTCCAGCGCCAGCGCATCGCCGCCACGCTGGAGCGCACGGCGGGCAACTGGACCGAGAGCGCGCGCCTGCTGGGGTTGGATCGGGCCAACCTGAATCGCCTGGCCAAACGCCTTGGGCTGAAGTAGCCGGGGTTGGGGTTTGAAGGGCTTGTTGGTGGCACTTGCCCCTTTCCCCTATGCCTGCCGCACAAGCGAGGGGCAATTGCGGTACTGCAGTGGACCGGCCGTTCGCATGGACGGCCCCCTGCCTTGTGCCGCAGGCAGGGGTGAGGGCCGGGGAGGGGGAAGCCAGTGCGCCCGGCGTCGTCCCCGTTGCTCAGCCTTCCTCGTCTTCCGGACGGTTCAACGCCGCGGTCATCGCCGCGGCGTCCTCGCGCGCGAGGAACAGGTATTCCAGCTCGCAGCCGCCGAACTTGTCTTCCAGTTCGTGCATGCGCACCGGGTGGCTGCCGAAGCGGTAATGCGTGCTGCCGTCATCGGTATCGATGGCGTACACGCCGAAGGACGGCGGATTGGTCAGCGTGCCTTCCAGCTTGACGGATGACGGGTCGATGGCGCGCTGGATGAGGGCTTCTTGGTCGATCATGGGGGGACGGTAGGGCTGGGGGTCGTGATTTCGGGTGAAGTGGAATCTCTGGCGCGTCCTGCGTCAATGCTTCTCGTGCTTCCAGTTGCGGTGCTTGCCATCGGATAACCACGCGATGGCCTGGGTGATGCGTTGTTGCCGGGTGGTTTCGCGCTTGGCCTCGCCGATCCACTCCAGGTAGTCGCGCTGGTAGCCGGGGGCGAAGCCGTCGAAGGCGGCCTGGGCCTGTGGGGCCGCGGCCAGCGCCTGGGCGAAGGCCGGCGGTATCGGCAGGGCGGCCCGCGGCGTACGCCGCGGGGCCTTCACGCCGCTGTCGATGCGGCGCATGCCCTCGCGCAGTTGCGCGGCGAACGCGCGCTTGTCCGGCAGGTCCCGGGCGTGCTGCAGGCGCCCGTACTGGCCCATGGCCTCGGTGTTGTCGCCCGGGCCGGTCTGGCGTTGCCAGAAGCCCAGCGTGGCATGCGCCTTGAAAGCGGCCATCCCGCACAGCAGCTTGCCCTTGTACAGAAAGCTGGGCATGCCCCACTTGATGGCTTCCTCGGCCTGGCTGCAACCGGCGTGCACGCGTGCCCGGATCTCGCGCAGGATGGGTTGCGCGAAATCGGCGGCGTTGGCGATGTAGGCGTCGACGCGGGGATCGGGGGACATGACGGGGCCTCGGATGCGCGAAGCCTGCCGTCAGTCGGCCGGCAAAACAAGCCCGCCGATGCGGCGGGCTCGTCAACGGCCTGTTTGGGTACGGTCAGGCGCGGCGTAGGCGCCGTGCCAGGCCGCTGCACAGCGCGATGAAGGCGGTGAACACGGCCATCGACAGGAACTGCAGGCGGGTCTCCGGGGTGCTCAACAGCAGCGCGAAGATCAGCGCGAGGATGGCCAGCGCCAGCACCGTCAGGTAGGGGAAACCGGCCATCCTGAATGGCAACGGGGTGCCGTTGCGTTCGGCGCGGCGGCGCAGGATCAACTGCGAGACCAGGGTCAGGGTCCACACCAGCAGGCAGGTCGAGCCGACCACGTTGAGCAGCACCGGCAGCACCTTGTCCGGGTACAGCAGTTCCAGCACGGTCGCGCCGAAACCGAACAGCACGCTGGCCAGCACCGCGATCAGCGGCACCTGGCGGGCGTTGGTGCGGCCCAGCCAGCGCGGTGCTTCGCCACGCGAGGCCAGCGAGTACATCATCCGCGAGGCACCGTAGAGGTTGGCGTTGAGCGCCGAGAGCAGGGCGATCACCGCGAT
>NZ_DLJW01000044.1:0-32311 GCF_002477705.1 Stenotrophomonas sp. UBA7606
GCATGGCTCGACACTACCAAAAGCGATGGGTGCTTACTTGTTCGGCGCGAACGCCAGCGTGCGGCGGGTGGTGACCGGGCTGCTGATCGGCTCGAACTTCCAGCGGCGCACGGCATTGAGCGCTTCGCGGTCGAAGGTGCGGGCCGGGTTGGCGCGCAGCACACGGGCATCGGTGACCGAGCCGTCGGTGCCGACGGTCAATTCCACCAGCACCTCACCCGAGGTGCCCGAGCGCAGTGCGTCGGCCGGGTAACGCGGGGCCGGGGTGCTGACCGCCCGCAGGGTCGGCGCTGCGGCCGGCTTGGGTGCTGCCGCCTGCTGGGCAGCGGCGGCAGCAGCGCTGCGCTGCTCGGCTTCGCGGCGCGCCGAGGCCTGGCGTTCGGCTTCCAGGCGCTCGCTTTCCTTGCGGGCGGCTTCCTGCTTGGCGGCGAGCTGTTGGGCTGCGCTGGCTTCGGCGGCCTGCTGCTGGGCCAGGCGCTGCTGCTCGGCCTGCTGCTTGACCTTGTTTTCGGCGTCCTTCTTGGCCTTGTCGGCCTCTTCCACGGTGCGGCGCTCGGCCACCTGCATGCCGCCGGTCACGCCCTGCTTCAGGCGCGGCAGTGCCGGTGCGCTGGGGTCCACTTTTTCCAGCAGCGCGATCAGGCGCTGGGCTTCGGTGAAGTCCTCGCGGCCCAAGGCCTGCTCAGCGGCGATCAGGGTGTAGGGCTGCAGGTCGGTCAGCGCGCTCTTGATGGTGGCGTCGTCAGGCAGCTTGTCGCGCAGGGCGACGTAATACTCCAGTGCGTTGTCGCCGGCCGGGGCATACATGCGGTTCTCGCGCAGTGCCGCGCTGGCGGCGTCGCGCAGCTGGGTGGTGTCCATGCCCTGCACTTTTTCCGAAGCGGCCTTGTCGGCAGCAGCGGCAGCGGCCGGGGTGGCGGCAGGCGTGGTGGCGCCATCGGCAGCGGCCGGCGCGGTTTCATCCTTGCCCGAGCAGGCGGCCAGCGTGGCCAGCAGCAGGGCGGGCGCCAACAGGCGCAGCTTCGTGACGTGCGACATCAAACATCCCCTTGAATCGACGGACAGCGTGGACTGCATGGGCCCGGCAGGCGATGAGCGAAGGCACTCCCGATGCCTTGCCACCCAGCAATGAAGGGCGAATCTAGCATCGTGTGCCCGGTCTGCGGCAGTACCAGGGGGGGATCGGGCAAAAAGGTGATGGGCGTCACATGTTGTGACGCCCATCCGGTGGCACTCAGTGCGCGCCGCTGGCCGGCTTGGCGTGGCCGTTGGACATCAGCTTGTCGGTCCAGGCGATACCAATGGCCGACAGGATGAACACGCAGTGGATGATGGTCTGCCACATCACGCCATCGCTGGTGAACTTGGTGCACAGGTCGCCGGAGGCGATCAGCTCCTTGCTGCACAGCGGCAGGCCGACCTGGCTGGCTTCGATGAAGGTCTTGAGCAGGTGGATGGAGGAGATGCCGATGATCGCCATCGCCAGTTTCACCTTCAGCACCGACGCGTTGACGTGGCTCAGCCACTCCGGCTGGTCCGGGTGGCCCTGCAGGCGCAGGCGCGAGACGAAGGTTTCGTAGCCGCCGACGATCACCATCACCAGCAGGTTGGAGATCATCACCACGTCGATCAGGCCCAGCACGATCAGCATGATCTGCTGCTCGCTCCAGGTGAAGGCATGGGAGATCAGGTGCCACAGCTCCTTGCCGAACAGGAATACATACACGCATTGCGCGACGATCAGCCCCAGATACAGCGGCAGCTGCAGCCAGCGCGAGGCGAAGATCAGGGATGAGAGCGGGCTCAGCGGTTTGTACTCGGACATGAAAGGGATGCTGCGTTGCGGAAAGCGGGCAGGGTAATGGTCGATCCTGCACCTTGCCAAGCGCCGCCCCTAGGTACACTCGGTGTCAGTCCTGATGGAGGCGCATTCATGATTGACCTGTACTACTGGCCCACCCCCAACGGCCACAAGATCACCCTGTTCCTGGAGGAGGCGGGGCTGGACTACCGCCTGCACCCGGTCAATATCGGCAAGGGCGACCAGTTCCAGGCCGAATTCCTCGCCATTTCGCCCAACAACAAGATGCCGGCCATCGTCGACCACGCGCCGGCGGACGGGGGCGCGCCGCTGAGCGTGTTCGAGTCCGGCGCCATCCTGCTGTACCTGGCCGAGAAGACCGGCCAATTCATCCCCGCCGACCTGCGCGGCCGTGCCGCCACCCTGGAATGGTTGTTCTGGCAGATGGGCGGGCTGGGCCCGATGAGCGGGCAGATGGGGCATTTCAACGTGTATGCGCCCGAGCGCATCCCCTATGCGATCGAGCGCTATGACAGCGAGGTGCGGCGCCTGCACCGGGTGATGGACAAGCGTTTGTCCGAGTCGGCTTTCCTTGGCGGCGACGATTACGGCATCGCCGACATGGCCAGTTACCCGTGGATCGGCGCCTACGCCAAGCTGCCGGTGGACTTTGATGCCTTCCCGCACCTGCGCCGCTGGCACCAGGCCATCGCCGCCCGCCCGGCCACGCAGCGGGCGTACGCGCTGGGGCCGACGGTCAATCCGCAGGCCGGGCAGCCGCTCAGCGACGAGGAGAAGCGGCTGCTGTTCGGCAAGCGCGACTGACTGACGGCAGGGGCGACAAGGGTGGGGCTCGGCTAGGATGGCCTGATCCGTGCTGTCACCGACAGGTAACCCATGCGTCCCTTGTTCCTAGCCCTTGCCATGATCCTTGCCACCCCCGCCGTGCACGCTGAAAAGCTCACCCTCGAAGCCATCACCGGCAATGCGCCGCTGTCCGGCCCCACGTTGATGAAGCCCAAGGTGGCGCCGGACGGCTCGCGGGTGACCTTCCTGCGTGGCAAGGACAGCGACCGCAACCAGCTGGACCTGTGGGAATACGACATCGCCAGCGGCCAGACCCGGCTGCTGGTCGACTCCAAGGTGGTGCTGCCCGGCACCGAAACCCTGAGCGATGCCGAAAAGGCACGCCGCGAGCGCCAGCGCATCGCCGCCTTCAGCGGCATCGTTGATTACCAGTGGTCGCCGGATGCGAAGACCCTGCTGTTCCCGTTGGGGGGCGAGCTCTACCTGTATGACCTGGGCAAGCAGGGCCGCGATGCGGTGCGCAAGCTCACCAATGGCGAAGGCTTCAGCACCGACGCCAAGCTCTCGCCCAAGGGCGGCTTTGTCAGCTTCGTGCGCGAGCGCAACCTGTGGGTGATCGACCTGGCCAGCGGCAAGCAGCTGCAGCTGACCCGCGACGGCAGCGCCACCATCGGCAACGGTGTGGCCGAGTTTGTCGCCGACGAGGAAATGGACCGCCACACCGGTTACTGGTGGGCGCCGGACGATTCGGCCATTGCCTTCGCCCGTATCGACGAATCGCCGGTGCCGGTGCAGAAGCGCTATGAGATGTATGCCGACCGCGTGGAGATGATCGAACAGCGCTACCCGGCGGCTGGTGATCCGAACGTACTGGTCACCCTGGGGGTGATCGCCCCGCGCGCTGATGCGGCGGTCAACTGGGTGGACCTGGGCAAGCAGGCCGATATCTACCTGACCCGCGTCAACTGGCGCGACCCGCAGCACCTCACCTTCCAGCGCCAGAGCCGCGACCAGAAGACGCTGGAGCTGATCCAGGCCAACCTGGCCGATGGCCGCCAGCAGGTGCTGGTCACCGAGACCGGCAAGACCTGGGTGCCGCTGCACAACAGCCTGCGCTTCCTCAAGGATGGTCGCTTCCTGTGGTCGTCCGAGCGCAGCGGCTTCCAGCACCTGTACGTGTCCAGTGCCGATGGCCGCAGCCAGACCCCGCTGACCACCGGCAACTGGCCGGTGGACGAGCTGCTGGCGGTGGATGAAGACGCCGGCACCGTGTATTTCCGCGCCGGCGTGGAATCGCCGCTGCGCAGCGAGATCTACGCCGTGCCGCTGGCCGGTGGCAGCCCGAAGAAGCTCTCGCAGGCCCCGGGCATGCACAGCGCGGCGTTCGCCAACAACGCCAGCGTCTATGTGGATAGCTGGTCCAACAACACCACGCCGCCGCAGATCGAGCTGTTCCGCGCCAATGGCGAAAAGATCGCCACCCTGCTGGACAACAACCTGGCCGACCCCAAGCATCCGTATGCCAGGTACCGCGACGCACAGCGTCCGGTCGAATACGGCACGCTGACCGCTGCCGATGGCAAGACGCCGCTGAATTACAGCGTGATCAAGCCGGAAGGCTTCGATCCGGCAAAGAAGTACCCGGTGGCCGTCTACGTGTACGGCGGCCCGGCCTCGCAGACCGTGACCGACAGCTGGCCCGGCCGTGGCGATCACCTGTTCAACCAGTACCTGGCCCAGCACGGCTATGTGGTGTTCTCGCTGGACAACCGTGGCACCCCGCGCCGTGGCCGTGACTTTGGTGGTGCGCTGTACGGCGTGCAGGGCACGGTGGAAGTGGCCGACCAGCTCAACGGCGTGGAATGGCTGAAGGCGCAGCCGTGGGTGGATGGCAGCCGCATCGGCGTGCAGGGCTGGTCCAACGGCGGCTACATGACCCTGATGCTGCTGGCCAAGGCCTCGGACCAGTACGCCTGTGGCGTGGCCGGCGCACCGGTCACCGATTGGGGCCTGTACGACACCCACTACACCGAGCGCTACATGAACCTGCCGGCCGCCAATGTCGACGGCTACCGTGAGGCGCGCGTGCTCACCCATATCGACGGGCTGACCTCGCCGCTGCTGCTGATCCATGGCATGGCCGATGACAACGTGCTGTTTTCCAACTCGACCAGCCTGATGAGCGCGCTGCAGAAGCGTGGGCAGCCGTTCGAGCTGATGACCTACCCGGGGGCGAAGCATGGGCTGTCGGGTGTGGATGCCTTGCACCGCTACCGCATGGCCGAGAACTTCCTGGGGCGTTGCCTGAAGCCCTGAGGCGTGTTGCTGTTCTGATGTGTGGGTGAGGGGCTGCTGGTCAAAGCCAGAAGCACCCCTCCCCAACCCTCCCCTTGGCCTTCGGCCAAAGGGAGGGGGCTGAACTTCGCTCCCTCCCTTTCGCGCAGCGAAGGGGAGGGCTGGGGAGGGGTGAGCTTTCGCTCCGGCAATCCCCCAACACCCCCACTTCCTACCCTTGCCGCCCCAGCAATGACTGCGTACGGTCAGCCCATCCCTTATGGAGCTGCCCATGAAACCTCTCGTCCTTGCCGTCGCCCTGGCCCTGGCTGCCCCGCTGCCGCTCACCGCCGTTGCGGCACCGGCACCGGCCAAGACAGCACCGGCCGCACCGGCCTGGGTTGCCCACAGCAATGAACTGGCGCAGATCCTGCTGCAGGCTCAGGCACCGTTCCAGCCGGAGATGACCAGCTTCTTCGGCGTGCCGGGTTACGACGACAAGGTTGTCGACCTGGGCCCGGACAACAGCAACCGTTACCGCGCGGCGCTGGGCAAGGCGCGCGACCAGCTGCGCGAGAAGCTGCAGGTGGAGCGCGACCCCAATGTGCGCCAGGACCTGCAGATCCTGATCGCCGCGGCCGAGCGCAACATCGAGAGCAGCACCCTCAACGAACAGCACCTGATGCCATGGGTGGATGTGCCGCAGGCGGTGTTTGGCGGCATCAACGGCCTGCTCTCCGACCAGGTACCGGAAGCGCGCCGGGCCAAGGCCTTGGATCGCCTGAAGGCCTATCTGGGCCAGGCCCCGGGCACGCAGTCGCTGGCTACCCTGGCGCGCCAGCGCTACGAGGAAAAGAGCGGCACGCCCAACCTGCTGCAGCCGACCAGGATCGAGGTCGACCAGGCCCTGGCCAACGTCGACACCTACATCGCCGGCATCGGCAAGCTGTTCGCCAAGTACAGGATCGATGGTGCCGACGCGTCGCTGGCTGAGCTGTCCACGCAGATGAAGGACTACATCACCTGGACGCAGAAGGAGGTGCTGCCCAAGGCGCGTACCGACACCCGCCTGCCGGCCGAGTTGTACGCCTTCCAGCTCAAGGAAGTGGGCGTGGACATCGACCCGGCCCTGCTGATGCAGCGCGCCCAGCTGGAGTACATGGAAACCCGCGCGATGATGCGCCAGCTGGCGCCGCTGGTGGTGCAGGCCAAGGGCCTGAAGGTTGCCGACAACACCGACTATGCGGCGGTGATCCGCGCGCTGAAGCAGGACAAGATCGGCAACGACCAGCTGGAGTCGCATTACCGCGGCGTGATCGATGCAATCGACCCCATCATCCGCAAGCAGGGCATCGTTGACGTGCCGCAGCGCCCGCTGCAGATGCGCCTGGGCAGCGAGGCCGAAAGTGCCGCCTCACCGGCCCCGCATTACCTGCCGGCGCCGCTGGTCGGCAACACCGGCCAGCAGGGCACCTTCGTGCTGCCGCTGGGCAACCCGGCCTCGGGCGAGAAGGCGCAGTACGACGACTTCAACTTCGGCTCGGCGGCCTGGACGCTGAGCGCGCATGAAGGCCGCCCCGGCCACGACCTGCAGTTCGCGGCGATGGTGGAGCGCGGCATCTCGCTGGCGCGCACCCTGTTCGCCTTCAACTCGGTCAATGTCGAGGGCTGGGCGCTGTATGCCGAAGCCGAGATGGTGCCGTTCGAGCCGCTGGACGGGCAGATGATCGCCCTGCAGTTCCGCCTGCTGCGTGCGGCCCGCGCCATGCTCGACCCCGATGCTCAACCTCGGCCAGACCGACCGCGAACAGCGCCCGCCGGGTGCTGGTCGAGGGCGTGGGCCTGTCCGAGGCGATGGCCACCCAGGAACTGGACCGCTACACCGTGCGTTCGCCGGGCCAGGCCTGCAGCTACTTCTATGGCTATACCCGCATCCTGGAGCTGCGCATGCAGACCGAGCTGGCGTTGGGCGACAAGTTCGACCGGCTGGCGTTCAACAACTTCCTGCTCGACCAGGGCCTGCTGCCGCCGGACCAGTTGGCCGCAGCGGTCAACGAGGTCTTCATTCCGGCCCAGCGCCGCTAACAGCGGGCACTGCGGTTGCGCCCTCCCTTGCGCCGTCGGCGCAGGGGAGGGTCGGGGAGGGGGTGGCTTCTGGTCGCTACCGCGCGGGCGCTTACTTGCCCGCGCCCGGCGGTACCCAGATCGCCACGCCGGCGGCGCGTTTCTGCTGGGTGGGGATGCCCACGCTCAGGCCGCCGGCGGTATGGCGGCCAAAGCTGCCGGCCCCTACCGACATGCCCACCGGCGAGCCACCGGCACCCACGCCCATCAGGATCACGCCGTTGGCGCCCAGTGCGGCGGCTTCGCGCTTGAGCCGGGCAATGGCGGCATCGGTCTGGCCCTGGGTGCCAAAACCGACCGCGCTGGAGGATTCCAGCTGGGCGATTTCCACCGATCCGGCCGGCGGGGTGGAATAGATCTGCACGCTGGCCGGGTCCACTGGCGCGCGCGCCTGGCCCAGCATCACCTTGGAGGTGCTGGCACAGCCGCCGGTTACCAGGGCCAGGCCCAACGCTATGGCAAGCGGAAATTTCATGGTCGCACTCCCCGATCAGTGGGTATTTCAGGATGATCCGTCGCCCTCACTGAATCCGGCGACAATCCGGCCATAGGCAGGGCCGGGGTTCCCCGCTATCTTGGGCCTGGGTTTCTCAAGAGGGAATACGCATGGGCTTGATCAGTCTGATCTGGGGCATCGTTGCCCTGTTGTGGATGATGTTGGCGTTCATACCGTTGCTGGGCTGGGGCAACTGGTTCCTGATCCCGTTCGCGGCGGTCGGCGCGATCATCGCCGCCATCGGCCTGCTGTTCACCCATGAGGCCAAGCGCGGCCGCGCCAAGACCGGCCTGATCCTCAATGCCATCGTCATTATTGTCGGGGTGTTCCGCCTGAGCATCGGCGGCGGCTTCATCTGAGCCAATCTCCCGGCCCGGTGCGATACAGGCGGCAGGCGTAAAATAGAGGGGCTGGCCGGAAGCACTCCGGCGCCCCTTGCCCTGTTGCAGGCGTTCCCCGCCCATGATCATCCGCCCCCGACCCACTGGCTGGCAGCTGCTGTACATCCTGCGCGGCTCCATCGTGCCGGCCATCGCCCCCAAGGTGCTGGCGATCGGCGTGCTGGCGGTGCTGGTGGCGGCGTTCAACCGCAGCTGGCACCCGCTGGGGGGCAGCGGTCTGTCGGTGGTGCCGTTCACCCTGCTGGGCCTGGTGCTGTCGATCTTCCTGAGCTTCCGCAACAACGCCTGCCACGACCGCTGGTGGGAAGGCCGCAAGCTGTGGGGGCAACTGCTGATCGAATCGCGCGGTTTCGCCCGTGCGGCGGGTGCCCTGTTGGTTGCCGAACCACAGCTGCGCGAGCGTGGCACGCACCTGGTCATCGCGTTTGCCCACGCCTTGGCCGCGCGCCTGCGTGGGCACGACCAGGCCGCCGCCTGCGCCGCCTGGTTGCAGCCGGACCAGGAGGCGCTGCTGGCGCGACGCAATATTGCCGATGCCGTGCTGGACCAACTGGCCAGCGAACTGGCCGTGCCCCTGCGCGAAGGTCGCCTGGATCCCTATCTCTACGCGCAGTTCGACGCGCGCCTGCAGGGCATGGCCAGCGTACAGGCCGGCTGCGAGCGCATTGTCGGCACCCCGCTGCCGTTTGCCTACACCTTGCTGCTGCACCGCTGTGCCTGGCTGTTCTGCGTGTTGCTGCCGTTTGGCCTGGCCGGCGCACTGGGCTGGGCCACGCCGGTGGTATCGATGCTGCTGGCCTATGCCTTCTTCGGCCTGGACCAGCTCGGCGAGGAAATGGAAGACCCGTTCGGCACCGAACCCAAT
Organism: Stenotrophomonas sp. UBA7606; assembly: GCF_002477705.1. Lineage (NCBI taxonomy): Bacteria > Pseudomonadati > Pseudomonadota > Gammaproteobacteria > Lysobacterales > Lysobacteraceae > Stenotrophomonas > Stenotrophomonas sp. UBA7606. The sequence goes on from NZ_DLJW01000044.1 coordinate 8,769, forward strand.
GACCTGCCGCTGGACGCCATGGTGCGTACCATCGAAATCGACCTGCTCGATGCAATGGGCCACAGCCCGCTGCCCGAGCCACTGCAGCCGCAGGGTTACCGGCTGCAGTAAGCCCCGTTTCCAGAATCAAGGAGTACCGCGATGATCCACCCCCATTACCGCCCGCGCCGCATGCGTCACGACGAGTTCTCACGCCGTCTGATGCGCGAAAACACGCTCACCAGCAACGACCTGATCTGGCCGGTGTTCGTGCACGAGCTGCAGGGCCGCGCGGCGGTGGCATCGATGCCGGGCGTGGATCGCATGTCCATCGATGAACTGCTGCGCGAGGCCGAACAGGCGCTGGAACTGGGCGTGCCGGTGATCGACCTGTTCCCGGTGATCGACCCCTCGCGCAAGTCGCTGGACGCGGCCGAGGCCTGGAACCCGGATGGCCTGGCGCAGCGTGCGGTACGCGCGCTGAAGCAGCGCTTCCCCGAGCTGGGGGTGATGACCGACGTGGCGTTGGACCCGTACACCACGCATGGCCAGGACGGCATCATCGACGACACCGGCTATGTGCTCAACGACATCACCGTCGAGGCGCTGGTCAAGCAATCGGTGTCGCATGCCGACGCCGGCGTGGACATCATCTCGCCCTCGGACATGATGGACGGCCGCATCGGCGCCATCCGCACCGCACTCGACGAGGCCCGCCATATCAACGCGCGCATCATGGCCTACTCGGCCAAGTACGCATCGGCCTTCTATGGCCCGTTCCGCGATGCGGTGGGCAGCTCGGGCAACCTGGGCAAGGCCGACAAGAAGACCTACCAGATGGATCCGGCCAACAGCGATGAGGCCATGCGCGAGATCGCGCTGGACCTGGACGAAGGCGCGGACATGGTGATGGTCAAGCCGGGCATGCCCTACCTGGACATCGTGCGCCGGGTGAAGACCGAGTTCGGCGTGCCGACCTTTGCGTACCACGTCAGTGGCGAGTACGCGATGCTGAAGGCGGCCGCCGCCAATGGTTGGCTGGACGAGCGCAAGTGCGTGATGGAGACCATGATCGGTTTCAAGCGTGCCGGTGCCGACGGCGTGCTGACCTATTACGCGCCGCAGATCGCGCGCTGGTTGAAGGAGGACTGAGATGAACGTGCCCGGTCTTGAGGCCTACAACTGGACGGTGTGGTTGATTGGCGTGGCGCTGTTCGCGCTGGTCATCGGCCTGGTGATCGCCGCCATCCTGCGCGCGCGCAAACGGCCGGTGCAGCTGCACTCGGCGGCCGAGCGGCTGCAGCGCGAGCAGGCACTGGGGGCTGAGGTTGAAACCCGCCTGCGCGAGCTGGAGCAGCGCAGGCAGGGCGGCCAGATTGGTGAAGTGGAGTACGAAGCCCTGCGCGCCGCAGTGCTGGCGGCTGCGAAGGGCTGAGGGCGGCGCTGTAGAGGCCACCCTCCCCAACGCTCGCCTGCGCCTATGGCGCAAGGGAGGGAGCAAGGCAGCAAACCGAGAATCCCGCAGCGCCCATGACCTTCCCCTTTCCTTGCGCCACCGGCGCCGGGGAGGGCCGGGGAGGGTGGCTTTTCGCCCTGAGGTGGCGCATCCACCCTCAGCGGCAGGACGCATCCCCCTCAACCGCCGGAGCCTTCATCCGGTACAGGTCCAGGCCACCGGCGCGCGGCGCGCGCGCCTTGCCGCTGACCAGCAGTTCGCGGGGAGCGTTGTTGTCCAGCACGGCACCGCGGGTATCACTGTCGGCGCTGTTGAATGACAACCCCAGCAGCGTTGCTGCCTGCCATTGCCCCTGCCGGCAGTGCGACAGCCACAGCTGCGCGCCGCCACCGGCATTGGCGCGGGCAAACACCACGCCACGGCCGCCGCCGAGCCAGCTGCCATCCAGTTCGTCGCCGGCGCTGTTGATGCCGGCCAGCGGCGTCGGCGCGGCGAAGCCTGCGGCACCCGCACGTGCCTGCCACAGGTCCCAGCCGCCTGCGCCACCGCGGCGGTTGCTGGAGAACAACAGCCCGTCGTCCTCGGCCAGGGCCGGCGACCTTTCGTCTTGCCGGCCATTGACGGTGCTGCCCAGGTTTTCGGCGGCGCCCGGCTGGCCATCGGCGTCCAGTGCGGCACGGTAGAGATCAAAGCCGCCATGGCCACCGGGGCGGTTGGAGGCAAAGTACAGCCAGCGCCCATCGCTGCTGAGGAACGGATCCAGCTCGTCGGCGCTGCTGTTCAGTGCCAGCGGCTGCGGCTGTGTCCAGCGCTTGTCCTGCAGGCGGGCCTGCCACAGGTCCCAGCCACCGGCACCGCCCTCGCGGTTGCTGGCCCAGATGATGCGTTGGCCGTCGGCGCTGAGGGTGGCGCGCAGTTCGTCGGCGCGGGTGGACACCACCCCCATGCCTTCGATGCCGTATTCGGAAAGCGCCGAGGCGGCGGGGGTAAAGGGTAGACTCACGGTCAGCGCGAGCAGCAGCAATCGGGTCCGCATAAGGGTCCAGCAGGCAAGGTCGCGTCCAGTCTAGGTCAAGCAGAGGATCCCCATGAGCGTTCCACGCTACGCCGTTTTCGGCCAGCCCATTGCCCACTCGCAGTCGCCGCGCATCCAGTCCGCGTTCGGCAAGGCCCATGGCATCGAAGTGGATTACCGCGCCATCGATGCATCGCCAGAAGACTTCGCGGCGGCCCTGGAGGCCTTTGCCGCCGATGGCGGCGTGGGCGCCAACGTGACCTTGCCGCACAAGGAGGCAGCGTTCGCGCTGTGCACCACCACCACCTCGCGCGCGCAGCGCGCCGGTGCGGTCAACACGCTGCTGCGCAAGGGCGAGCGCTGGCACGGCGACAACACCGACGGCATCGGCCTGGTCCGTGACCTCACCGGCCGCCACGGCCTGGACCTGCGCGGCCGCCGCGTGCTGCTGCTCGGTGCCGGTGGCGCCGCCCGCGGCGTGGCACCGGCCCTGCTGGATGCCGGCATCCTGGAACTGATCGTGGTCAACCGTTCGCCCGAACGTGCCGATGCACTGGTCGACGCCATGAGCGAACCCGGCCGCGCCATTTCCGCCTATTGGGAAGCGTTGCGCGAGCAGGGCGATTTCGAGCTGATCATCAATGCCACCTCGGCCGCGCGCGGTGACAGCAACGGCTTCAACCTGCCGCTGTCGCTGGTCAACAGCATGACCACGGCAGTGGACCTGAACTACGGTGAGGCCTCGATCCCGTTCCTCGCCTGGGCGCGTGCGGCGGGCTGCCGCAACAGCTTCGATGGTTTGGGCATGCTGGTCGAGCAGGCGGCCGAGAGCTTCCAGCAGTGGCACGGCATGCGCCCGGAAACCGATGCCATCTATGCCGAACTGCGCGCAGGTGACGCGCTGTTGGTCACCGCGGACTGAGGCCGGCCCATGCAACCCATGGAATTGCTGACGACCCTGCTGGTTTCCATCGGCTACCGCTTGCCGATCCTGATTGGCTTGGGCGTTGCCTTGGTGATGCTGCTCGACACCCCGCGCGGCAAGGTGCGCAGCGTGGCCTTGTCCGCGTTGGGATTGCTGCTGGCCGTCACCCTGATTGGTGGCGTGCTGAGTGCCGTGCCCCTGCTGCTGATTGCAGGTGGCAATTACAGCAGCGTGGGTTCGATGAATACGCTGCTGAGTGCTGGCCATATTGCGCTGTCGCTGCTGGAAGCGGTCGGTTACATCATGCTGGCCTGGGCGCTGGTGCAGGCCTTGCGGCGGCCACAGGCTCCCGGTAAACCCTGAGCCCGCAACGCATTCGGTGAATGCGGGCGGGTATGGGAAAATGCCCGCCTTGATTGAGCTGCTGGCAGATTGGCGTGACGGAAAAAGTAGAAGCACCACGGACGCTGACCGAAGACCTGAAAACCGGCATCCGTGACGCCTACGCCAAACTGCAGGCGAACACCCCGGGCTTCAGCACGCGTCGCTCGCAGAGCCAGATGATCGGCGTGGTGTCGCGCGCGCTGGGCACTGGGGGCGTCGGTGTGGTGGAAGCACCTACCGGCGTCGGCAAGAGCCTGGGCTATCTCACTGCCGGCGTGCCGATCGCGCTGGCCAGCAAGAAAAAGCTGGTGATCAGCACCGGCACCGTGGCCCTGCAGTCGCAGCTGGTCGAGCGCGACATTCCCAACTTCCTCAAGTCCACCGGCCTGCAGGCCACCGTGGCGTTGGCCAAGGGCCGCACCCGCTACCTGTGCACGCGCAACGCCGCCGAAGCACAGGGCGAGGGCGTGCAGGAGGGCATGTTCGGTGACGACGTGCAGCTCTATGACCGGCCGTTGGCACCGATTGAAATGGACGTTGCCGAGAAGCTGACCAAGGCCTTCATCGAGGGTCGTTGGAACGGCGACCTGGACAACGCGCCGGAGAATGTCACGCCTACATTGCGCATGCGCATCACCACACCGGCCTCGGCCTGCGCCGGCCGCCGCTGCGCGTATTCGGCGCAATGCCCGGTGCTGCGTGCGCGTACCGAAGTGCGAGACGCGCAGATCATCGTCACCAACCATGCGCTGCTGTTGTCGGCGCTGTCCTTGGGCGACAGTGACAGTGGCCAGCCGCTGATCGCGCCGCCGGGCGAGATGCTGCTGGTGCTGGACGAAGGCCACCACATCGGCAACGTCGCCATCGACCAGGGCGCGGCCAACCTGCCGCTGGATGACATGGCCAAGCGCACCGGCCGCCTGCAGATCCTCATTGCCGGCGCCTACCGCGCGGTGGACAAGGACAAGATCGGCAACCTGCTGCCAAATGAGGCCATCGATGTGGCCTCGCGCGTGAGCAAGCTGCTGAAGGCGTTCCGCGACGACATCGGCAACGTCTGGATTCCGCAGCCTGACGAGCGCGAGCCGATGTGGCGCGCTGCCAATGGCCGCCTGCCCGAATCCTGGCGCCAGCCGATCGAAGTGCTGGCCGATGAAACCCGCACCCTGCTCAACTGGGCAACGGCGGCGGCTTCGGCGGTGGCCAAGGGCAAGCAGGATGATCCGGCGGTCGAACGCCTGCAGCGCAACCTGGGCATGGCCCAGGAAATGGTCGAGCAGCAATACAACCTGTGGGCCGGTTGGCGCCGCGAGGACAAGGAAGGGCAGCCGCCGATCGCGCGCTGGGTGACCATGTCGCGCGATGGCGACTACATCCTGCATTGCTCGCCGGTATCGGCGGCGATGGTGCTGCGCAAGCTGCTGTGGGACGAAGTGGACTCGGTGGTGATGACCTCGGCGACGCTGACCGGCGGCGGTGATTTCCAGTCATTGGCGATCGACAACGGCATTCCCGAGGAAGCGGAGATGGTGTCGCTGGCCTCGCCGTTCGACCTGCCCAACCAGGCCGAGCTGATCGTGCCGCAGTTCCCGGTGACGCCGGATGACCGCGAGCGTCATCCCAAGGAGGTGGCCAAGTACCTGGTGGCCGAGTTGGATTGGGACAAGGGCAGCATGGTGTTGTTCACCTCGCGCTGGAAGATGGAGAAGGTGGCCGAGCTGATGCCGGCCTCGCTGCGCAAGAAGATCCTGGTGCAGGGCGACGGCGCCAAGCAGAAGATGATCGACGAGCACATCAAGCGCACGTCGGCGGGCGAGGGCTCGGTGCTGTTTGGCCTGAACTCGTTTGGCGAAGGCCTGGACCTGCCGGGCGAGGCCTGCACCACGGTGGTGATCACCCAGGTGCCGTTCGCCGTGCCGACCGATCCACAGACCTCGACCTTGAGCGAGTGGTTCGAGAGCCGCGGCTTGAACTCGTTCAACCTGATCGCGATCCCGCATGCGTTGCGCACCTTGACCCAGTTTTCGGGGCGCTTGATCCGTACTTCAACCGATACCGGGCGGGTGATCATCCTGGATTCGCGCCTGCTGACGCGCCGGTATGGCAAGCGCATCATTGATTCGCTGCCGCCGTTCAAGCGGGTGATTGGTTGAGGTAGGAGGCTTGCCTCCAATTCCTTTCCCCTCTCCCCAACCCCCGCTCCGCGCCCCAGCCCTTGCGCCAGCGCAAGGTCGTTCAAGGTGCCACGAACCTTCGGTTCGTCAGCCGGTCCCTTTCACCCCGCAAGGGGAGAGGGGCTTTGAAGCACTGCGAGCGCGAGCAGTGCTAGTAACTGCAGCTGTAGCCCCTCTCCCCTTGCGGGAGAGGGGTTGGGGAGAGGGGGAAAGCTCTTCGCTGGAACATCCCCGTTCCAACTCGTAAAGTTCGCCACCTCCCACTATTCCAGGCTGCCATGGCTACCCCTCCCGCAACTTTCCCTTGGGCACAGCAGCTGCAGCGATTGCAGCAGCGCGATGGCGCACTGGCGCTGTTGGGGACGCACGCGATGTTCATCGCCGATGGCGATGCACTGACTGCCGCAGGTTCGGCGCTGGAACAGCTGTTGTTGGCTGGTGAGACTCAGCTCAAGACAGACAACGACGTGAGCCTGGTCGCCGACGAGCTGCGCCGCTACCAGAAGTTCGCGCCGCCGGGCCGGCCGTCGGTGCAGATCGTGCAGCTGCGGCGGCAGCAGTCGACGGTGCAGCAGGCGCAGCGTATCGCGCGTCAGACGTTCATTCGAAACGCCGATGGTTTTGCGCGTGCAATTGCTTTGGACGTGCCGCAAAAGCTGGGTGTAGTTGAAACAGTGATGCGCTGGCTACGCGCAAACCTCGCATAACACCGCTTCGCCCCCTCCTTTTCTTAGAGCCGTTTAACCCCCTCCCTTGCGCGAAGCGCAGGGGAGGGCCGGGGAGGGGTAGCCTTTGCAGTTGCAGTTGCAGTTGCAGTTGCAGTTGCAGTTGCCCTTGCTTCAGCTCCGGCCTTTGACCTACCGGCCCCCTTCCGCAGCGACGGAGCCAGTGGGAAGAACCCGAAGGGCGACGTGCATGGATGCACGTCGTTTTTCGCCACGACAGGGACGTCGTGGCGAAAAATCCCGCTGCCGGAGTGGACCCGCGTCGCGCAGCGGCGTGGGCGCGGAGGCAGGGTGTGCTTGACCAGCCACTCGGCTGTTGAAAAGCACCTCTTTTGGTTATCTTTTCTTTGCACAAGCAAAGAAAAGTAACTCGCTCCCCGAAGGGGAGAGAAAGCCCTGGCTTCAGCTGTTGCTGCCAAAGCCAAAGCCAAAGCCAGTGCCAGTGCCAGTGCAGAGCTTTCGCCCGCCTTCGGCGCGCGAGCGCACCTTGACCAGCCATTCGGCTGTTGAAAGGCTCTTCTTTGCTTGTGCAAAGAAAGGTGGCCCAAAGAGGCGCCTTTTCAACAGCCGAATGGCTGGTCAAGCACACCCTGCCTACGCGCCTTCCGCGCGACGCGCTCCAGGTCCACTCCGCTGCCGGGATTTTTCGACGATACATCCTTGTATCGTCGAAAAACGACGTGCGTCCTGCACGTCGCCCCGTGCGGGGTCTTGTCCGTCAGCTCCGTCGCTGCGGAAGGGGCCCGGTAGAGCAAAGGCGGAGGCAACTGCAAAGACAACTGCAACTGCAACTGCAAAGGCAAAGGCAAAGGCAAAGGCTACCCCTCCCCAGCCCTCCCCTTGCCTGCGGCAAAGGGAGGGGGCTCGAGCAACAGCAACAGCGGCGGCTGCTAGTGCTGGGTTAGTGCCACAGGCCGAGGATCAGCCCGAACAGCACGAACTGTACGGTGTGGTAACCACCATCAATCGCCCACAACTTTCCGCTGCGCTGGGCAAACTCGTAGTTGATGCCGAAGCTGGCCGCGACCATGCCGAAACCGGCCACCAGACCGCATAGCAAGGCCTTGCGCAGCTCCGGCTGCGGGCCAACAAACCAGGCAAAGGCGAACGCCGCCACCAGCGAGAACACAAAGGCCACACCGAAGACCTTGCCTGGGTGCCCCTGCGGTACTTCGCCGCCGTTCTCACGGTTCCAGGCACGGCCAAACAGGATGGGGGAGTACCACAAGCCGCCCAGCAGGAAGCTCGATACAGCGGCCAACAGCACGGCATAGACGTTCATGCATTTCCCCTGGGAGTGAGCGATGCCGCATCCTAGCGCTGCCGGGTGCGCTTGCGTAGCCGCCACGACAAAGAAGACCGGCGGGTTTCCCCGCCGGCCTCCTACCTCGCACACTCTGCAATGACGCGGCTCAGGCCTCCAACGCCGCGGCCGGGCCAAAGAACTCGTAACGGCTCTGCGCTTCCGGCACCCCTACGTCACGCAGCAGCTTCTTCACCTGCGCCATGAACGGCTTCGGACCGAGGAAGTAGGCGTCGACGTCGCGCTCGGCGGGCAACCACTGCTCCAGCAGTTCGCGGTTGAGGAAGCCTTCGGCATCAGCGGCATCGCCCGGCAGCGCCTCGCTGTAGCAGGTGTAGCTGCGCAACTGCGGATGCTGCTTCTGCTGGTCGGCGATGAACTCGCGGAAGGCATGCACCTGGCCATTGCGGGCGCAATGAATGAAATGTACCTGGCGACCGCTGGCCAGCGCCTGCTCCAGCATCGGCAAGGTGGGGGTGATGCCGACGCCACCGCTGATGAAGGCAACCGGGCGCTCACTGGCAACCAGGGTGAAATCACCGGCCGGGGCAAACAGTTCCAGTGTGTCGCCTACCTGCACCTTGTCGTGCAGATGGTTGGATACCTTGCCGTTGCCTTCGCGCTTGACGCTGATGCGGTAACCGACGCCGTTGGCTGCACGCGACAGGGAATAGTTGCGGCGGGTTTCCTCTCCGTCGAGTTCCAGCTTCATGCCGATGTACTGGCCGGGCTTGAAGTCCACCACCGCACCACCGTCAACCGGAACCAGGTGGAAGGAGGTGATTTCCGCACTCTCGGGCACCTTCTCGGCAACGCGGAACGTGCGGGCGCCACGCCAGCCGCCCGGGGCCTTCTCATTGGCTGCGTAGACTTCTTCCTCGGCACCGATCAACAGGTCGGCCAGCATCTGGTAGGCCGCGCCCCAGGCGTCGATGATCTCGTCGGTGGCCACGTCCGGGCCCAGTACTTCGCGGATCGAGGCCAGCAGATGGTGGCCGACGATCGGGTAGTGCTCCGGCAGGATCTGCAGGGCAACGTGCTTGTTGACGATCTGCCCCACCAGCGGACCCAGCGCTTCCAGGCGGTCGATGTGCTTGGCGTACATCAGCACCGAGTTGGCCAGCGCACGCGGTTGGTCGCCACTGCTCTGGTGCGAGGGGTTGAACAGCGGGCGTGCGACGTCGCTCTGGCTCAGCATCCGGGCATAGAAGTGCTTGGTCAGCGCCTCGCCGCCGGTTTCCAGCAACGGCACGGTGGCTTTGATCAGGTCGCGTTGGGTGGGGCTGAGCATGGTGCGAGGTTTCCTGCTTTGGGGGTGCCCCCATGTTCCTCGCACCGCACCGCTCCCCTCGATGACTTAAATCAAGCAATCGAGAATTTGCTGCACCAGACCACGCTCGGCAAGGGCCTTACCGGCACAGCCGATGCAGTGCCGAGCCATGCTCGGCAAGGGGCCTTACCGATACAGCCAATGCAGTGCCGAGCAATGCTCGGCAAGGGCCGTACCGGTGTAGCAGCAAGACAGGTCAGTCCGCCTCGGGGCGGTTCAGCGCCGCCGTCATCGCCGCGGCGTCCTCGCGTGACAGGAACAGGTATTCCAGCTCGGCCCCACCGAACTTGTCTTCCAGCTCCTGCTGGCGCACCGGGTGGCTGCCAAAGCGGTAGTGGGTGCCATCGTCGGTATCGATCACGTATACGCCGAACGAGGGGGGATTGGTGAGCGTGCCTTCCAGCTTGACGGAGGCCGGGTCGATGGCGCGCTGGATGAGGTCTTCAAGGTCGATCATGGCGTAACGGTAGGGCTATGGGGGGTGTTTGGTGGGAAGTGAAAAGCCTGTCGCCTTTGGCGTCAATGCTTCTCATGTTTCCAGTTGCGGTGCTTGCCATCGGACAACCACGCGATGGACTGTTCGATACGTTGGTTGCGGGTACTGTCGCGCTTGGCGTCGCCAATCCACTCCAGGTAATCGCGCTGGTAACCCGGGGCAAATGCCTGGAAATGCGCCTTGGCCGCTGGCGCGGCATCCAGTGCCAGGGCAAAGGCAGGCGGCATCGGCAGGGCGGCCCGTGGTGCCCGTCTGGGCGCCTTGGTGCCACTGTCGATGCGCTGCATGCTCTGGCGCAGCTGGCTGGCGAACTCACGCTTGCCGGGCAGGTCCTTGAGCGTGCACAGGCGGCCGTACTGGCCCATGGCCTCGTCGTTGCCGGCCGCGCCATCGCGCTGCCAGAAGCCCAGCGTGGCATGGGCCTTGAACGCGGCCATGCCGCACAGCAACTTGCCCTGGTACAGGAAGGCCGGCATGTCCCATTTGATGGCCTCCTCGGCCTGCGCACAGCCGTCGTGCACACGCTGGCGGATCTCGCGCAGGATGGGCTGGGCGAAAGCGGCGGCGTTGGCGATGTAGGCGTCTACGCGGGGGTCTGGTGTGGGCATGGCTGGCCTCGGATGGGCGCAGCCTGCCGTTAGTTTCGCGTTAAAACAAGCCCGTCATGGTCGTAGACGGGCCAACAGCCTGTTCCGGCATGGTCAGGCCCGGCGCGCGCCGCGGGCCAGGCCGCTGCACAGCGCGATGAACGCGGTGAAAGCGGCCATCGACAGGAACTGCAGGCGGGTCTCCGGGGTGCTCAGCAGCAATACGAAGATCAGCCCCAGGATCGCCAGCGCCAGCACCGTCAGGTAGGGGAAGCCGGCCATGCGGAACGGCAACGGCGTGCCCAGGCGCTCGGCGCGGCGGCGCAGGATCAGCTGCGAAACCAGGGTGATGGTCCACACCAGCAGGCAGGTGGAGCCGACCACGTTGAGCAGCACTGGCAGCACCTTGTCCGGAAACACCAGCTCCAGCACGGTGGCGGCAAAGCCGAACAGCACACTGGCCAACACCGCCAGCACCGGCACCTGGCGGGTATTGGTCAGGCCCAGCCAGCGCGGGGCCTCGCCCCGTTCAGCCAACGAATAGATCATCCGCGAGGCACCGTACAGGTTGGCGTTCAACGCCGACAGCAGGGCGATCACCGCGATCAGGGTGATGGCGGTGGCCGCGCCGGGGATGTTGGCCACCTGCAGCACGGCGGCGAACGGCGATTTGAGGGTGGGGCTGTTCCACGGCACCACGGCGATGATCACGCCGATCGAGCCGATGTAGAACACCAGGATGCGCCAGGCCACGGTACGGATGGCACGGGCCAAGCTGCGCTCGGGGTCCTGGGTTTCGGCCGCGGCCACGGCCACGATCTCGGTGCCGCCAAAGGCGAAGATCACCACCAGCAGCGCCGCGCCGATGCCGGCCAGGCCCTTGGGCATGAAACCGTCATGGCCGGTGATGTTGGCCAGACCGGGCGAAGGCACGTTCGGCAGCAGGCCCAGCAGCAGCGCGATGCCGATCAGGATGAAGGCGATGATGGCGCCGACCTTGAGGATGGCGAACCAGAACTCGAACTCGCCGTAATTGCGCACGCCCAGCAGGTTGATGGCGGTGAACACCACCATGAATGCCAGCGAGGTCAGCGGTACCGACAATTGCGGCCAGACTGTACTGAGCAGGCCGGCCGCGCCGACCGACTCGGCGGCGATCACCACCACCAGCTGCGCCCACCACAACCAGCCGACGGTGGCGCCGGCAGTGGCACCCAGGGCATCAGCGGCATAGACCGAGAACGCGCCGCTGGCGGGCCGCGCCGCGGCCATCTCGCCCATGGCGTGCATCATGATGATGACCAGGGTGCCGGCCACCAGGTAGGAGATCAGTACCGCCGGGCCTGCGGCCTGGATGCCCACGCCCGAGCCCAGGAACAGGCCGGCGCCAATGGCGCTGCCCAGCCCCATCATGATCAGCTGGCGCGGCTTGAGCGCGCGTTCCAGTTTCTGCGAAGGGGCGGTGGCCGGGGCGGGAGACGTGCTGGGCATCGGCGGGTTCTAGGACAAGAAGAGGGCGACACGATACCGCGTCCGCCCATTGCAGTGGCTGTGCCGTTGGTGGGGATTGGCATGCTGCCGGTACGATGGAGGTCCCGGCGCGCATGTGCGCCTGCAGCAACGGGTGCGCGGATGCGTGGTCTGGATTTCAGTTCCTGGCAGGGCCTGCTGTCGACGCTGGTGGGCCTGGCGATCATCACCCTGATCGGCGTCGGCATCCGCTTGCTGGTGATGCAGGCGGTGCAGCAGAAGCGCGAAGCCGCCAATCGCCAGATCAACGAACGGCTGAAAACCCTGATTGCGGCCTACAAGACCTTGGGTGGTTCCTTTACCGGCGATCTCAGCGTTGACCCGAGCCACCTGCGCGATCTGCGCCGACGTGCTGCCGAACTGGCACAGGGACAGGCAATCGCTACCGCCGAGGGCACGCTGTTGTTGCCGCCCCCGGATCCGGGCGAGGCGGGTGAGCGGGCGCGGCGTATCCGCGACGCGGTGGAGGCGGCGCTGTCGGATGTGATCCTGCTGGGCACCGAGGAGCAGGTGCGGCTGGCCGCGCGCGCTGCCACCGATATGGTCGAGGGCCGGCCGATCCATACCGCCGAGCTGGTGGTGTCGCTGCGCGACTTCGTCCGCAGCGTGCTGGACCTGGAGGTGATACCGGCTGCCCTCGCCATTCCCCGGCAAGGTCCGTTGCGCCCGGCGGGCAGCGGTGGCGGCAACAAGGGTGCGGGCAAAGGTGCCGACAAGGAGGCCGCTGGTGGCGGCAAAGGCGGTGCCGGTGGTGGTGGCATGGGCGGGATGGGTGCCGGCATGGGCATGGGTGCCGGGCTGGGGTACGGCGCAGGGCGCGGTGGTGAGGATGACCCGGAGCGCGGCGCCTGAGGCCTTACAGCAGACCGGGAATCAAGCGTTTTGTGCGTGCCGCATAGGCGCTGTAGGCGGGCCCGAAGTGGGCCGCCAGGAAGCGCTCCTCCTGCCGCAGCTTGACCCAGAACGAGGCGAACACGATTGCCACGGCGATCACCCCGCGCCAATCGCCAACCATCAAGGCGGTGCCGCTGAACATCAGCAGGAAGCCGCTGTAGATGGGGTTGCGCACATGTGCATACGGCCCGCTGCTGATCAGCTCGTGTGCCTGCTTGATCTGCACATTGCCGCTCCAGTTGCGGCCCAGCTGCCAGCGCGACCACAGCGCGAGTGCGGCACCTGCCACACACAGCAGCAGGCCCAGGGTGTAGATCGGCAAGGCGTGCGGGACGAACTGCTCGCGCAGCCAGCTGTGGCCGAACCATTGGCCTGGGCCGAGCAACAGTACCGCGATGAGCAACGGCAGCCAGTACGCCAGGAACTGCCGCGCACGCGACTCGTTGCGGCTCACCGGTTTGGCGCGCAGTGCGGTGATGGCCCAATAGCCGAGCACCACGGCCCAGCACAGCAGCAGGCCGAGATGGAAGACGGTTGGCATTAACAACTCCGTCATCGCGGAACGGACGCTCAGTTTGATCCGTGCCGCGTCACCCGCTTGTGAGCTGGGGTGGCTGTGGGCAGAACCGCGCGCTGCGGTACGAAGCTGCTTGGGTTCGATCGGCTGAAATCAGCGGTGGCGCTGAATGAAGCAACGGCGCCTTGCGGCGCCGTCATCGGTTCAGCTTACTTCCAGCGTGACTTGCCGCGGATGTAACGCGCCGCATCTTCCAGCGAAGTAGGCAGGTACTCCGACCACAGGTTCGGCGGATAGGCGTTCTGGTAGGTGTCGTAGACGTCACGGAACAGGTCCATGTGCACGACAGGTTGGCGCTTGCGTGCACGCAGCTCGGCGATCGGCACGCGGCCCAGCACCAGGGTTTCTTCCTTGCTCTGTGCTTCGGCGACGATCTTGCCGCTGGGGTCGTACAGCGCGGTGCCGCCTGAGCCGGGGTCGTCGAAGTAGGGGCCGTTGTCCGGCGAGATCGAGTTGTTGACGATGGAGGAGTAGACGCCGTTGTACATGGCACAGGCGGCGATATCCATGTCGGAGAAGCCGCCCGAGGCGGTACGCAGGAACACTTCGGCGCCCTTGAACGCCATGGCCCGGAACAGCTCCGGCTCACGCTGGGTGGAGCTGGTGCAGATATTGCCCAGTGGCGTGCGGGTGACCGGCACGACGGCATCGCGGCCGTACATTTCCACGTAGCGGTCGAGCACGTCGTACGTCGTGGTGGTGAACAGTTCGAAGCCCGGGAAGGCCCCCTTGAGGTTGCGTGCCTTCCAGTGCTTGTCCACGATCTCGCCCTTGTCGTTCATGATCGTGGTGATCGACAAGACGTGGCCCGGCCAATCCGGGTCGGTGGCATAGGCGCCGAACACGATCCAGGTGCCGTACTGGCGTGCCTTGGCGGCGATGGCCTCGGTTTCCTCACCCGGGATGGTGATGGCGAACTTGAGGATTTCGTCGCGGGTCCACTTGCGCCAGCCGGTGAGCGGGAATTCGTGGAACTGCAGCAGGTCGGGCTTGGCGTGGTAGTGCGCCTTGTCGATGAGCTCGAGCATGTGCGCCAGGTTGCGCCTGGTGCCGGCCTTCCATTCTTTGGCATCGAAGCTGTGCACGCGCGACTGCACCAAGCCCAGGGTCCATGCCGGCTTGGCCAGTTCAACCGTGGTGTAGGTGCCATCGGTGCGTTCATTGAGCGCGTCCGGGCCCTTGCCCATTGCCGCCTGCGCCGGTGCCGAGGCACCCAGCAGGGACGGGCCGACTGCGCCCAGTGCGGCCAGGCCGGCGGCACTGCCCAGGAAATGTCTGCGGGTGTTGCTCATTGGGTACCTCGGTGGTTGATAGCCTGGATCATATTGGTTGCAGTTGCTTGTGCAGTTGCTTGTGCAGTTGCTTGTGCAGTTGCTTGTGCAGTTGCTTGTGCAGTTGCTTGTGCAGTTGCTTGTGCAGTTGCTGTTGTTCTTGTTCTTGATCCCTTCTCCCGCTTGCGGGAGAAGGTGCCCCGAAGGGGCGGATGAGGGGAGCTCTTAGAGCTTTAAAAGCTTGCCCTCACCCCAACCCCTCTCCCGCGCGCGGGAGAGGGGCTCAAGCAACAGCTGCAGTATCAAAAAACCCGGGGCGCCGTGGCGCCCCGGGTAGTTATGCTACGGCTGCAATCAGATCGGGTCGCCGTTGAAGCTCTCGCCCTTGATCTTCTGCCAGTCGCGGCTGACGAATTTTTCGTCGATCAGCGTGCGCTGTACCAGTACGCCGTTCTTGTACCAGTGCCAGATGCGGTTGCGCAGCTGGCCGCAGTCGGAAAGCTGGATCATTTCGTACAGCTCAAGGCCTTCCTCGCCCTTGCGCTTCCAGTACAGCATCACCGTGCGGTGGTAGTCATCCAGCGGCACTTCGGCCGCCCAGCCGTAGATCAGCTCGTTGTCGAAGATGACGCGGCCAAACTCGTAGCGGGTCGGGAAGTCGCGCACTTCCACCTTGCCGTCGGCCCAGCTGTAGTGGTTGGTCTGGTGGTAGGGCAGGTTCTCATCGGCCGGGAAGCGGCAGATCAGGCGCGACTTGTGTTCGTCGATCTTGTCGCCGTTGGCGTCGTAGTAACGGTAGACGCCATCCCAGACGCCTTCGTGGCGGGCCAGCAGCGGCAGGTGCAGTTGCATGTTCGGCATTGCGGTTTCCTTGTGGGTCGTGTTGATGTCATCAGTTGAGGCAGGGCCTCATTCGTTGCGAAGCGCATCCATCACTTCTTCCATCGGCACGTCCATAGCACCGCCTTCCAAGGCCTCGGTCTCCTGCTGCACGATGCGCAGCACCCGGGCGATGTATTCCTTCATCCACAGCGTGCGCTGGGCTTCGGCCTCACGGTCCGGGCGGAACTGGTCCAGTTCTTCGCGGCTGAGCAGGCCCTTCTGTTCGATCAAGCGTTCCAGCGCATCCAGGCGCTGGTGGGTAACAGCGTTCTCCATGGCGATGGCCATGGCAATGGACAGCACGCGCTCTACGTCCGGGTCCTTGAAGAAATACGGACGCTTGCCGCGGGCGCGGCTGCCGGCCAGGGCGATCGGATCGATGCTCATGCTTTCCACGCTCCAAACATGGTCCACAGCGCAGCGCGGCCGTGGTCTTCGCCGCTTTCGCTGGCCACCGGGAAGATGTCGCGGTCAACGACGCCGCGGACCTTGGTTTCGAAATAACGCTCGGCATCGAAGCCGGCCGCAGCCATCATCTGGCGCAGGTCGTACTCGTGCATCACGCTCCAGAACGGCTCGTTGTTGTTGTACGCATCCCAGTCGCGGATGAACTGCTCGTAGGGGTCCATGCCGTGGTACTGCGGCTGCTCCAGGTGGGCGGTGAGGCCGCCGGCCGCCAGCAGGCGGTGGATCTCGCGCAGCTTGCGCGGCATCGCCGTGGCCGAGCTCTCATGCCAGAACATGGCGGTGGTGATCAGGTCGAAGGAACCGTCCGCATAGTCCAGCGCTTCACCATTGGCCTGGCGGAAGCTGATGTTGTTCACGCCCAGGGAACGGGCGCGCGCATGGGCGTAGCGCAGCATCGGTGCGGCCACGTCGATGGCGATCACCTCGGCATCCGGGAAGGCCTGCGCCAGCGGCACGATGTTGTGGCCAACGGTGCAGCCGATATCGAGGATGCGACGCGGCTTGAAGCCGGGGTGTTCTTCCTTCAACCACTGCGCCAGCGCCTGGCCACCGCCATCGTTGTAACGACCGAGCATGCCGCCGGTGGTGGCGAAGATGCCGCAGTCGTAGTTGGCGGCCGCCGATACGTCATCGGCCAGCAGCTCGGTGTGGTAACCGCCGGGCATGCAGTGGATGTCCACCGCGCTGGAATAGCGTGGCACCTTCACCGAGGCATCCAGCTGCAGGCCATCGTCGCTGGCGTTGAGTGCGCGGGTCTTGTCGATCAGCGCGTCCACCTGCTTGAGCACCAGGCCGCGACCGGCCTGCTGGCGCATTTCCATGCTGCTGCGGCGCAGGGCGCTCCAGGTCTGGTAGATCGCATCGCCGGCCATCGCCTTGCGCACTTCATGGCGGCTTTGCGGAGCGCGGCCTTTCTCCTTTTCGAATGCTGGTTTTACCCGGCTTTCGTAGGCCGCTTTGACCTTGGGGCTGAGCTGGGTGGCCAGGTAGCCATTGAGGTTGGCCAGGAAGTCGAAGCGGGCGGTGTCATCCAGTGCGCTATCGGGGAACACCGCGTGGCGGCCCACGTGCTGCCAACTGGGGGGCAGGGCTTGCTGGCTCATGGCGACTCCTTGGAAGGCTTCAAGTTCTAAAGTTATATCTATATGTCATGTAGGTCTGGTCGGGGTCAAGCGGCCAACTAATACCTGTGCCCTTGCGCCTTCGGACTGGCGGAAATCTCCGCCAGTACGGTCTATCAGCCTATCTCCCGGCATCATCCGTATCCCGAATTTCTCAAATGTCCGGACAAAAAGCCAGTGCCCATTTTCATGGCCTGGGCGGGCGTTTTTTTGTTGCAAAGCAACATCTTGCGCGGTGCCGCCCGTGCTTGCTGTTGCTGGGTTTTCACGGCGTCCAGCAGTGCCGCGGGGTCGGCGATAAAGGTTCTACAAATGATTGGACAAACATGTACTAATGATATAGCTATATGTCATCTTTGACGGGTCGCCGGCCCGTCTTCCGTGGTCCGGGGCAGGCCAGCGCGCTGGCTTCATTGCTCCACTTCAACCGGGGGTTGGACGTGATTCGAATGTCATCGGTTTTGCTGGCTGCCGCAATTGCACTTTCGCCACAGGCGAAAGCGCTGGATCTGCAGTCCGAACAGGGCAGCGTTGAAGCAATGGTCAAGCTGCGTTGTTCGCTGGACCCCAAGCAGGAAGAACTGCTGTGGTGGGCCGGCACCCTGTTCGCACAGGAGCCAGGGCAGAAGCCGGCGCCGCTGCTGGGCTTCGAGGGCTACAACATCTGCCGTGCGGAAAAGCAGGCCGATGGCGTATGGCGGCTGTATACGCGTGAGCTCACCTTCTACCGCGACCTGAAGACCGGCAAGATCATCGACAGCTGGGACAACCCGTTCTCGGGTGAGCGCAACGCGGTGGTGCAGGTCGCCAACGACCCGGTCAACACCGTGCTCAATGCGCCGGGCCGTCCGCTGCACCTGCCGTGGGTGGAAGCCGGCGACCAGGTGATGCTGACCCTCAACATCCCGCTGACCTATCCCAACCCGCTGCAGCCGGCCGAATTCCCGGCCGAGTCCAGTGGCCCGACCTACATGGGGTCGGAGCACTTCATGTTTTTCGCGCCGCGCGCGGATCTGGAAAACCCGGCGCTGAAGAGCGTGCCGGTCACCTACGGCTGGACCCGCATCGGGCCGTGGCTGCCCTGGATGAAGCTGGGCACCCGCCCGGGCAATCTGCTTTACATCGCGCAGGGCAACAAGCGCGCATCGGTCAGTGAACTGCCTGCCGACATCCAGGAACTCGTCCGTACCCGCTACCCCGAGTACGCACGCGCACCTGAAACCTGGGTGCAACCCAACGTCACCAGCTGGAGCTACTACAAGCAGCTCAAGCAGGACGCGGCGGCGAAACAGCAGGACTGAAGTACGGAAACAACGGACGGAACCCTCCCCCAAGACGGCGCATCCATCCTCCCAATCCATTCCGATCAAACTTTCCAGTCGGGAAACCCATGAAGACCATCAAGCCAGACCTGCTGTGCTCCTCGATCGCCCTCGCGCTGCTGCTGTGTGCGGGCAACGTCGCCGCTGCCGACAGCGACGAAGCGGGCGCACCGCCGGCAGCCAACAGCGATGCCGTGCACAGCCTGGACCAGATCACCGTGACCGCGCGTGGCGTGTCCGAGCCGCTGCAGCAGATGCCGCTGCCGATCACCGCCATGTCCGAGCAGACCATCGAGAAGAAGGGCCTGACCGACGTGCGCGACATCGCCAACCTGTCGCCGAGCTTCTCGTTCAAGTCCGGCTACGGCCGCGGCTTCGACCGCCCGGTGATCCGCGGCATGTCCAACATCCAGGGCGAGGCCAATGCCTCGTTCTTCATCGACGGCATCTACGTCGAAGGCGATATCTCCAGCTACGGCCTGGAGAACATCCAACGCGTGGAAGTGATCCGTGGCCCGCAGTCGGCCGCGTTTGGCCGCCGTACCTTCTCGGGTGCGGTCAACTTCATCACCAAGCGTCCGGGCAGCGCGCCGGGCGGCAAGCTCACCCTGGGTGCCGGCAACTACGACCAGGAAAAGATGGGCCTGTTCTATTCGGGCGGCAATGACGATGGTTCGTTCGGCTACGACGTCAGCCTGAACAAGCGTGGCAATGACGGCATCTTCTACAACCAAGCCTCGGGCAGGAAGGACCTCAACGGCACCGAGACCATCAGCGGCATGGCCGCCATCGCCTGGTCGCCGACCGAGGCGCTGGACATCACCGCACGGGTGATGAAGCAGAAGAGCCGCGACCAGCACTTCGCTGCCGCCCGCCTGGGCAGCGACAACCTCAACTGCTACCTGCCGGAAGAAACCGGTGGCCTGTACTTCGGCCTGTATCCGATCCTGGAATCGCGCCGCCGCGGCTATTACTGTGGTGAGCTGACGGCGCCGTCGGACTACGCGCTGAACACCAGGGAATTCGAGACCGCCGGTTACTTCTCCGGCCGCAAGACCGACCTGTTGCGCACCAGCGTGGTGGTGGACTATCTGTTCGCCAATGGCTGGAACCTGACCTCGACCTCGGCCTACAACAAGAGCGAGACCTACGCTGCCAGCGATCAGGACTACAGCGCCATCCGCGGTTATGGCGGTGCGTTCGAGAGCTTTGCCAATACAGGTGTCAAGAACTGGTCGCAGGATATCCGCTTGACCACCGACCAGAGTCTGGCGGTGTCGGGCATGCTGGGCGCGTACTACTACAAGCAGGATGCGCAGCCGGGCTGGGGCGGTGACCTCACCGGTTACACCATTGGCGGCAACAAGGTGGTCACCCCCATCCCGACCAATCCGGATGACCAGACCATCAACAAGGCGATCTACGGCCTGATCAACTGGCACATCAACGACCAATGGACCACCTCGCTGGAAGGCCGCTACGCCCGCGACGAGATCAGCAAGGGAGGTGTCGACACGCGTGTGCTGGGTGCCAACACCTATACCCAGGCCTATGCGCTGGACAAGACCTTCAGCAGCTTCACCCCGCGCTGGACTCTGAGCTACCAGGCGCGTGAGAACGTGAACCTGTACGGGTTGGTGTCCAAAGGCAACAAGCCGGGCGGCTTCAATACCGACGTCTACCGCGCCGACTTCCAGGAAGCCGACCGCGACGCGTTGATCGCGCGTGGTTTGAGCACCTATAAGGAAGAAGAAGCCTGGAACTACGAGCTGGGCATGAAGAGCGATTGGCTGGACGGCACCCTGCGCGTCAACGCCAACATCTACCAGATCGATTGGACCAACCAGCAGCTGACCGAAACCGGCCCCGTCACCCGCAAGAACGGCTCGCTGTTCTCCACCAGCTACACCACCAACGTGGGCGAGTCGCGCATCCGTGGCTTCGAGCTGGAAAGCCAGTGGGCGTTCGCACAGGGCTGGCTGGCCAGCCTGGCGTACTCGTACACCGATGCCGAGATCCTGAAGTTCCTCAGCCAGGACCAGGCCGATCTGTTCTCCAGCAGCAATGCCCCCACACTGGCTGACCCGGCTGCCGATGCTGCCGGCGCCACGCTGCCGCGCGTGCCCAAGCACAAGGCGACGCTGGGCCTGATGTATGACGGCGCACTGGCCAATGGCTGGGAATACACCGCCAACATGGACGTCAACTACGAAGGCAAGCGTTACATCCAGGTCGACAACCTGGCCTATATCGGCGCTTCCACCCGTACCAACTTCCGCTTCAGCATCCGCCCGACCGAGCAGCTGCAGGTGTCGGCTTATGTCACCAACGCGTTCAACGACCGCACCCTGGAAGACGCACAGCGCACCATCAATCCGGACGCCTATGTGGCCGTGCCGGCGGTGCCGCCGTTGACCGGCCTGGCGGTGACCAACCTGCGTGATTTTGGTTTGACACCTTCGCTGCCGCGTATGTATGGCGTTGAGGTCAGTTACAAGTTCTAAGAGTTTTGCGTGGGCTGGGATGTCTAGCGGCGTCCCAGCCCGCGTGTAACGGGCTTTACCGATGCTCCATCAGATCGTCATTCCCGCGCAGGCGGGAATCGCTCTGGCTTTTGCTTTTGAATTTCTGGAGGGGTGTGCAAGAGCAAGAGCGAAAGCGAAAGCAAGAGCGATTCCCGCCTTCGCGGGAATGACGGCATTTGGAGCAACAGCAACTGCAACACAACAAAGCACTCCGCACCCAGCAGGCAGAACCAATGCAGCGACGCGATTTCATCAAGGTAGTTTCTGGCATGGCAACACTGGCGGTGCTGCCGGGCATGCTGCATGCCAAGGTGCCGAGCAGCGATGTGATCGTGGTCGGCGCCGGCCTGGCTGGCCTGGCCGCTGCGCATGCGTTGGAAGCCGGTGGCGCCCGCGTCACCGTGCTGGAGGCCAACCCGCGCGTTGGTGGCCGCCTGCAGACCGTGGTGCGCAACGGCATCCGTTTTGAAATCGGTGGGGTGGAAGTCGGCACCGGCTACGAGCGCGTGCATGCCCACGCCAAGCGCGTAGGTGTGGATATCGTTCCGCCCTCGGCCGCGCTGCCCACCGCTGCCGGTCTGGGCCTGGCCATCGGCGATGCCCTGGTACCGGCCATGCAATGGGCTGGAAGCCCACTCAATACCCTGCAGGGCCGCGAGCACAGCCTGCTGCCGCCGATGCTGCTGGCCACCGCCATGGGCGAGCTCGGCCTGCCGGCAGTGGACAGCTGGCGCGACCCTGCCAATCTCTCGCTGGATATCCCCCTGTCGCAGTTGATCGCCAGCAAGGGCTGGTCGCCGCAGGCGCTGCAGTGGATGGATATCGGCAACAGTTTTTCCTCGCTGCAGACCATCAGCGCGCTGGATGCCCTGCGCCGCGATGCGCTGCGGCGGTTCGGCTCGCGTGGGACCGGCTGGGTGCAGGGCGGCAGCCAGGCCTTGCCGGAGGCGATGGCCGCCTCACTGGCACAGCCGCCGGTGCTGGGCGCGCAGGTCAGCGGGGTCGAGTCCGGCCGTGCCGGCCTGGAGGTGCGCTGCCTTGACGGCCGCCGCTTCCGCGCCGCGCACCTGGTGCTGGCCCTGCCCAGTGGCCCGCTCAGCCGTATCGCCATCGACCCGGCACCGCCGGTCGGCCAGCAGGAGGTCTGGGCGGCACGTCGCTCCAATGCGGTGACCACCGTGCACCTGCATCCGACCCGCGCGTTCTGGGAAGACGACGGCCTGCCCTTGTCGCTGTGGGGCGATGGCCCGCTGCAGCGCGTTTTTGCCGTGCCCGGCGCCGACGGCCAGACCAACCGCCTGATCGTCTGGCTCAACGGTGCCATGGCCCAGCACGCCGACACCCTGGACCGCGAGGCCCGATTTGCCTGGGTCATCAATGCCATGGAGCGCCTGCGCCCGGCCGCCAAGGGCGCGCTGCTGCCGCTGGAGACCCGCAGCTGGGGCAATGACCCGCTGGCCGATGGCGCGTTCTCGGAGATCGCCCCGGGCCGTTTTGCCGAAACCCTGCGCTGGGCCAACACCCCGTTCGGGCGCATCCACTTCGCCGGCGAGCAGACCGAACTGCAGGTTCCGGGCATGGAAGCGGCCGTCACCTCGGGCGAGCGTGCGGCTGCAGCAATTCTTTCGGCCTGATTGAACTACCTTATCCCCTACCTTCCGGGCGCGGATGCGCCTTCCAGAGACAGTAATGAGCCTGAAGACACTGAACCCCTACGATTTGTTCGACGTGCGTTCGCTGCTGAGCGAGGAAGAACGCGCTGTACAGGATTCCGTTGCCCGCTTCACCGACGAGCGCGTGCTGCCGATCATCGGCGACTGCTTCGACCAGGGCCGTTTCCCCAATGAGCTGATCCCCGAGATCGCCGACATGGGCCTGCTCGGCAGCTCGCTGCCGGAACAGTACGGCGGCGCCGGCTTGAACAGCGTCAGCTACGGCCTGATCTGCCAGGAACTGGAGCGCGGCGATTCCGGCCTGCGCAGCTTCGTTTCGGTGCAGAGCTCGCTGTGCATGTACCCCATCTATGCCTACGGTTCGGAAGAGCAGCGCATGCGCTGGCTGCCGGACATGGCGCGCGGCAAGGTGATCGGCTGCTTCGGCCTGACCGAAGCCCATGGCGGTTCCGACCCGGCCAGCATGAAGACCCGCGCGGTGAAGGACGGCGGTGACTGGGTGATCAACGGTTCCAAGATGTGGATCACCAACGGCTCGGTGGCCGATATCGCCATCGTCTGGGCCAACACCGACGAAGGCGTGCAGGGCTTCGTCATCGAGAAGGGCACCCCGGGCTTCACCGCCCAGGAGATCAAGCACAAGATGAGCCTGCGTGCCTCGGTGACTGGCGCGCTGTTCTTCGACAACGTGCGCGTGCCCGACGCCAACCGCCTGCCCAACGTGAAGGGTCTGAAGGGCCCGCTGGGCTGCCTCACCCAGGCCCGCTACGGCATCACCTGGGGCCCGCTGGGCGCTGCGATTGCCTGCCTGG
Source organism: Stenotrophomonas sp. UBA7606 (assembly GCF_002477705.1). Lineage (NCBI taxonomy): Bacteria > Pseudomonadati > Pseudomonadota > Gammaproteobacteria > Lysobacterales > Lysobacteraceae > Stenotrophomonas > Stenotrophomonas sp. UBA7606. The sequence continues at coordinate 32,218 of NZ_DLJW01000044.1, forward strand.
ATGAAGTGCTGGCCTACACCAAGGAGCGCATCCTGTTCGGCCGCCCGGTTGCTGCTACCCAGAGCGCGCAGATCAAGATGGCCGACATGGCCCG
>NZ_DLJW01000109.1:0-256 GCF_002477705.1 Stenotrophomonas sp. UBA7606
GTGACGGTGATGGTGTCCAGATCGGTGGCTTCGGCCTTGGCCTTGGCGTCCTGGTCCACGGTCTGTGCCTGTGCGGCGTTGGCGCTCAGCGTGATGGCAGAAGCCAGTGCCACGCTCAGCAGGTTGCGCTTGCTGTTCAACATACTCCCCTCTCCCAGGTGATGTCGGTTGGTTTTTTTTTGTGCTCCCCCGTATTTTTTAGGTGGAGGATGCATCGCTGTTTTGCTGCTTGTGACTGTCTCGCATGGTAATCAGC
>NZ_DLJW01000109.1:366-40114 GCF_002477705.1 Stenotrophomonas sp. UBA7606
TGTCTCGCATGGTAATCAGCGGGCAAGCCTGTGGCGCTGGGCTGCATACGTATTCAATGGGGCTCTGCGGCGGCAGATAGGTCTGAAAACGCTTTCTGTGGCGGTTCTGCCTTTACGCCGTCATTTCCGCGAAGGCGGAAATCGCTATGGCTGTGGCATCGGTTGTGGCTTTGGTTCATGCCGTCATTCCCGCCTGCGCGGGAATGACGGCTGTAGAGCAAAAGCCAAAAGCCAGACGTCCAAAGCCCAAAGCCCCTAGCCCCCCAAGCCCAGAGCCTTGGCTTCAGGCCGTCCAGCCCTCACTCCGCCGGCACAAAGCGCACAGCAGCACCGCCACCAGCTGCCAGCTGCAGCTTGATTCGGTCGCCACTACCCACCACCCGCGTCTCACGGGCAAACGCAAACGGTGCCGTCTCCCAGTTGGCGCCGTCACCATCGCGGTAGATATCTGCGCGGTAACGCTTGCCCGGGGTCAGGAACGACAAGGCCACATCCAGCGACTGCGGCTTCTCGCTGCCAACGCTGCCGACAAACCATTCCTCGCTGCCACGCGCCTTGCGCGCAAAGGTCACGTACTGGCCAACCTCGCCATTGAGTACATGGCTTTCTTCCCAATCCACCGCCACGTCCTTGATGAACTGGAAGGCGTCCGGGTGCTGGGCATAGTGCTCGGGGAGATCAGCAACCATCTGCACCGGGCTGTACAGCACCACGTACAGGGCCAGCTGCTTGGCCAGGGTGCTGCGCAGGGCCAGGCCGTTGCGGCCCTTCAGGCTGACGATGCCCGGGGTGTAATCCATCGGCCCGCCCAGCATGCGGGTGAACACCAGCGTGGCTTCATGGCCCGGCGGGTTGGGCGGGTTGCCCCAGGCGTTGAACTCCATGCCGCGGGCGCCTTCGCGCGATACCCAGTTGGGGTAGGTGCGGCGCAGGCCGGTGTCCTTGATGGGCTCGTGCGAGTTGATCGCGATGTGCCTGGCGGCGGCCTGCTGCAGCACGCGCAGGTTGTGGTTGCTCATCCACTGGCCTTCGTGCCATTCACGGGTGATCGGGCCATTGGCCTGATCCTGGCGGTGGATGTCACCTGCGTCGCAGACGTAGCCGGTCTTGACCACATCCACGCCGTTGCGCGCATACAGGTCCAGCGCGGCGGGCAGCTGGCGTTCGTAATGGCTGACCGCGCAGGCGGTTTCGTGGTGGCCGATCAGGTGGACGCCCTTGCCGGCGGCGTAGCGGGCAAGGCCCGGCAGGTCGAAATCCGGGGTAGCGCGGGTGAAGTCGAAGGCTTCGCCGTTGGCGAACCAGTCGCCATCCCAGCCGATGTTCCAGCCTTCCACCAGTACGCCGCGGAAACCGTTGGCGGCGGCGAAGTCGATGTAGCGGCGGGTGTTCTCGGTGGTGGCGCCGTGCTTGGGGCCGGTCGCCCACGTCTCGGTCTCCAGGTGCAGCGACCACCACACGCCGGCATATTTGGCTGGCTTGAACCAGCTCACATCGCCGATGGCGTTGGGTTCGTTGAGGTTGAGGATCAGACTGGATTCGGCCAGATCACCGGCCTTCTCGCCGATGGTGAGGGTCCGCCAAGGGGTCTTGAAGGGCAGGGTGCGCACCACCGGCGCACCGCTGCTGGACGGCGTGAGCGTTGCGCGCAGGATGTCGCCATCGCCACGTGCCAGGTTCATGCCGGCGTAGTCGACCAGCGCGGCTTCGTGGACGGAGATATGCAGGCCGTTGTCGCTGCGCAGGGTCAGCGGGGTCTGCGCGGTGCCGACTTCCTTCAGCGGGGTCTGGTGGTACAGGTATTCCTCGCGGTTCCACTCGAAGGCGGGAATCCACCAGGCGGTTGCCGGGCGCGCCAGCGCGAACTCGGTCAGCTCGGCGTGGATCTGCGCCTGCTTCATGCCGGCCTGCTGCGGGAACTCGTAGCGGAAGCCAATGCCGTCGTCATAGACGCGGAACACCACGTCGAAATGCCGCTCATAGCTGCGTCCGGCGCCGGGCTTTTCGGTGAAGCTGGCGCGCAGTTCGTTGTAGTGGTTGCGGGTGAGGCGGCGCTCGCCCCAGGGCTGCTCCCAGGTCTCGTCGACGCTGCGCCGGGATTGGCCGGTGAGCGCGATATTGCGCTCCAGGCGGCCATCACCCAGCAACATGCCCAGCCGCGACGGTGCAATCACCGCCTCGCCATTGCGTTCCACCCGGTAGGAAGGGCGGCCTTCGTGCTGGGATTCGACGATCACCGTCAGGTGCTGGTCGGGCGAGGTGATGCGTGCCAGGTCGGCGGCGTAGGCCGGCAGGGCGCTGATCAGCAGCAGTGCAAAGGCAGCTTTCAGCGACAGGCGGGCAGGGGTTGGGCGTGAATCGGCCATGCGGGTCTCAACTCCGGGTTCTGGTCGGCGCGCCGGCCCTGCTGGCTGGCACGTGCCGCCACTATTCCCCGAGCCGGGCCGCGATGGGCGGGTGGCTGCATTGAATACGTATGCAACAGCGGTGCAGATCACAGGTGCGCCCTCTACCATGGCTGCAGCGCATCCGCGCCCAACCATTGCATCCGTGATTCCCGGAGGGGGGAAGCGCTTGATGAACAGCAAACCGCAGCTGTCGTTCTGGCAGATCTGGAACATGTGTTTTGGCTTCCTGGGTATCCAGTTCGGCTTCGCGCTGCAGAACGCCAATGCCAGCCGCATCTTTGAAACGCTGGGCGCGCCGATGGACGCGGTGCCGGGGCTGTGGATCGCCGCACCGCTGACGGGACTGCTGGTGCAGCCGGTGATCGGCTATCTGTCCGACCGCACCTGGACGCGCTGGGGCCGCCGGCGGCCGTACTTCATGATCGGCGCGGTGCTGACCACGCTCGCGCTGCTGGTGATGCCGAACTCGCCGACCCTGTGGATCGCCGCCGGCACGCTGTGGGTGCTGGACGCCTCGATCAATATCTCGATGGAGCCGTTCCGCGCCTTCGTTGGTGATCAGTTGTCGCCCAGGCAGCGCCCGACAGGCTTCTCGATGCAGAGCTTCTTCATCGGCGTGGGCGCGGTGGTGGCCAGCTTCCTGCCCTTCATCCTTGCCCACTTCGGCGTGGCCAATACCGCCGGGCCGGGTGAAGTGCCGGATACCGTGCGCTATGCCTTCTACTTCGGCGCGGCAGTATTGCTGCTGGCGATGAGCTGGACGGTGTTCAGCACGCGCGAGTATTCGCCGGCCGAGCTGGCCGGTTTTGATGATGCGGAGCCGTCCGCCGTGCATTCGACGCAACGCGTCGGCGGCTTGCCGCAGTGGAGCCAGATTGGCGTGTGGCTGGGCCTGGGCGTGTTGTTGGCAGCGTTGATCGCCTGGCGCCAAGGCGACCGCATGCTCTACGTGCTGGCCGGCCTGTGCGCCAGTTACGGCCTGCTGCTTGGCGTGGCGCGGGTGCTGCCTGGCACACATATGCTGGCCACCATCGTCGATGACCTGCGCAGCATGCCGGGCACGATGCGGCGCTTGGCCTGGGTGCAGTTCTTCTCGTGGTTCGCGCTGTTTGCGATGTGGATCTACACCACCGCAGCAGTGGCGGGCACGCACTTCGGTTCCACCGATACGCAGTCGGCCGCGTACAACGAAGGTGCGAACTGGGTCGGCGTGTTGTTCGGCGCTTACAACGGTTTCGCTGCCGTGGCGGCGCTGATCATTCCGCTGATGGTGCGGGCGATTGGCCTGCGCTGGAGCCACCTGGCCAATCTGTGGCTGGGCGGCTTGGGGCTGGTTTCGCTGATGCTGATCAAGGACCCGCATTGGCTGCTGCTGTCGATGGTCGGCGTAGGCTTTGCCTGGGCTTCGATCCTGTCCCTGCCTTATGCCCTGCTGTCGGACAGCGTGCCGGCGGCGAAGATGGGCGTGTACATGGGCATCTTCAATTTCTTCATCGTGATCCCGCAGCTGGTGGCCGCCAGTGCCTTGGGCTTCGCCCTGCGCAACTGGTTGGGTGGTGATCCCATCCACGTGCTGGTACTGGGTGGCTGCAGTCTGTTCGTGGCCGGTCTGTGCGTGCTGCGGGTTCCATCGCAACAGGAGGTGGTGTGATGCGTAGTGGTTTGGCAGCGGCGGTGGCGCTGGCGTTGGTGGCCGGTACGGCCTGGGCAGGTGAGCGGCCGGATTACATCGGTACCACCGAGCCCTTCGCCAGTGATGCGGTGTACTTCGTGGTCACCGACCGCTTCGTCAATGGCGATACCAGCAATGACCATCGCGACCAGGGCGCCGAACACCGCACCTTCGATATCCCGGTGCCGTGCCCGGACAAGATCGACGGCAACATCGGTTACCTCGGTGGCGACTTCAAGGGCGTACTCGACAACGCCGACTACATCCGCAACCTCGGTTTCGGCGCGGTCTGGATCACGCCGATCATCGACAACCCCGATCAGGCCTTCACCGGCAGCAAGCCGATCAGCTGCACCAGCACGCTGACTGACCGCGGCAAGACCGGCTACCACGGCTATTGGGGCATCAATTTCTACACGCTGGACGAGCACCTGCCCAGCGCAGACCTGGATTTCGCAGGGCTGGCCAAGGGCCTGCACGATGCCAAGCTGAAAGTGGTGCTGGATATCGTCGGCAACCACGGTTCGCCGGCCTGGACCATGCCCAAGCGGCAGCCGCAGTTCGGCCAGATATTCGACAAGGACGGCAAGCTGATCGCCGACCATCAGAACCTGGCCCCGGACAAGCTCGATCCGAAAAACAACCCGCTGCATGCGTTCTACAACAACATCGGCCCGGTCGATGGCAGCAAGGGTTCGATCTTCGACGGCAACCTGGCCGAGCTGTCGGATTTCAATGAGCACAACCCGGCGGTGATGGATTACCTGATTGGTGCCTACCTGCAATGGACGGCGCAGGGTGTGGATGCCTTGCGTATCGACACCATCGGCTGGCTGCCGCATCCGTGGTGGCATGAATTCGTAAACCGCATCCGTGCCGAACACCCGGGCATGTTCATGTTCGGCGAAGCCTTCGACTACGACGCGGCCAAGATTGCCGAGCACACCTGGCCGGCGAACGCCAACGTCAGCGTGCTGGACTTCCCCTTGCGCGGTGCCATGTCCTCGGTGTTCGGCAGGGAGCAGAAGGGCTTTGAAACGCTGGCCGAACCGCTGCATCTGAGCGGCGGCCCGTATGCCAATCCCTATGCGCTGATGAGCTTCTACGACAACCATGACATGGCGCGTCTGGATGCCAGCGATGCCGGCTTCATCGACGCGCATAACTGGCTGTTCACCGCACGCGGTATTCCCGTGCTGTATTACGGTTCGGAAACCGGCTTCATGCGTGGCCGTGCCGAGCATGCAGGCAATCGCGCCTACTTCGGCCAGCAGCGTGTGGACGAAGCGCCAAACAGCCCGATCTTCGCGCCGCTGCAGCGCATCGCCAAACTGCGTGAGGCAACGCCTGCGTTGCAGCGCGGCCTGCAGGTGAACGAGCGGCTGCAGGGCGACGAGGCGGTCTTCTACCGCGTGCTGCAGCATGGAGACACGGCGCAGACGGCGCTGGTGCTGTTGAACAAGAGTGATGCAGCACGGTCGTTCGAGGTGAGTCGCTATCTGCAGGCCGGGCAATGGCGTGATGTGCTGGATGGCGGTGCGTTGAAGGTGAAGGGCGCACTGAAGGCCGAGGTGCCGGCGCATGGCGTCAAGGTATTCGTGTTGGACGGGCAGGTGAGGCAGGCGGAACTGCAGGCGCAGCTGGATGCTGCCATGGCAGATCAGCAAGCCAGGGACGTGCGACTGGCGCAGTAAGCCGTTCAAGCCCCTCTCCCGGCGGGAGAGGGGTTGGGGTGAGGGTAGGGGTCTGCGAGAAATCCAGCGCCGCGCCAAAGGCACCCCTCCCCAGCCCTCCCCTTTGCGGCGCAAAAGGGAGGGGGCCGTTCACGTGCAGCTGGAGGCCTTGCTTGTCCCCCTCCCTTTGCCGCAGGCAAGGGGAGGGCCGGGGAGGGGTAGCTTTTGATTCTGCTCTGCTACCAGCCCCTGCGACTCCCAAAGCCCCACCCGCTACAATCCGCCCCCAGGCATTCCCGGCGGCACCGCATGAACCAGCTCCCCCCGCAGATCCCCATCGAAACCCTGTTGCAGGCGGCAATGGACGGCAAACTGCCGATCCGCGCCTTCATGCAGGCCTTCGTCGCCTCCGACGTGGTGCTGCTGACCGGCAGCCTGGTCACGCCTGACGGTAGTGGTTTCGATCCGCTGCTGTTCGACAAGCAGGGTGTGCTGCATGTGGCGGTGTTCACCGATATGGCGCGGGTCGGCTTCCACCAGCAGCAGGCGCCGCACAACATCCGCATGCTGATGCTGGAAGTGCTGCGCCGCGTGCCCGGTGGCTACGGCGTGGTGATCAACCCCGGCACGCCGCTGGGCTTTGAGATCTCACCGTCAGGCGTGGGCGAAATCCTCAAGGATTTCAGCTAGGCCAAGGCACGCGAAAACTCCGTAGCCCGGGTGAGCGCAGCGCTTACCCGGGCTACATGGGCTACGGCGCGAATCACACGCCGAGCGATGATTCCCGCACTACCAGCTTCACCGGAATGGTGAGGCCTTCCACCGGCTCACCGGCAATCAGGCTCAGCAGCTTGTCGACCAGCAGCTGACCGGCCTGCTTGGTGTCCTGCTGTACCGTGGTCAGCGGCGGCGATACCGATGCCGCCAGCGGAATATCGTCAAAGCCCGTGACCGCGATGTCCTGCGGCACACGCACGCCGCGCTCGCGCAGGGCGCGCAACGCACCGATGGCGATCAGGTCGCTGGCCGCGCAGATCGCATCGAAGTCCTTGCCGCTGTCGAGCAAGGCAATACAAGCCGCATGGCCGGAGTCTTCGGTAGTGATGGCGTCGTGCTGCAGCGATGCATCTGCCTTCAGACCGCGTGCGGCCAGCGCTTCGACGTGGCCACGGTAGCGCTCTTCGAACTCGGGATAGTGGCTGGACGCGTGGCCCAGAAATGCGATGCGCTGGCGGCCCTGCTCAAGCAGGTGCGCACTGATATCAAAGCCGCCCTGGAAGTTGTCACTGCCGATCGATACGCCTGGCTGGCCCGGCAAGGCCGCACCCCAGCGCACGAAATGGGTGCCTTGCTCCACCAGCCGCTGCAGCCTCTCCACTGATTCGTGGTAGTCGCCATAGCCGAGCAGGATGATGCCGTCGGCCTTGTTGCTGTCCTCGAAGTCGGCATGCCAGTCGCTGGACAGCTGCTGGAACGAGACCAGCAGGTCCAGCCCCTTCAGCGCACAGGCACGGGTGATCGAGCCCAGCATTGAGTGGAAGAACGGGTTGATCAAGGAGTCATCGTTGGTCGGGTCCTCGAAGAACAGCAGCGCCAGCGTGCCGGACTGCTGGCAGCGCAGGCTGGAGGCGTTCTTGTCGACCTTGTAGTTCAGCTGGCGGGCGATATCGAGGATGCGCTGGCGGGTTTCGGCATTGACCATCGGGCTGCCGCGCAGCGCACGCGACACCGTGGGCTGCGAAACGCCGGCCATGTGCGCGATATCCAAAGAGGTGGCTTTGCCCTTGATGACCATCTTGACCAGCAATCTGAACGACGTCTGGCATCATGCCATGAGGTTGGCAAAAGGGGGCGGACCGGGTCCGGGATCGGCCGTCTGCCGGGCCATTCCAGCGCTGGAGGGGCGGTGATCCGGCCTGGCCAAAAGCCGCCGGATGCGCGGCTGGGCCAGCGCAAGCCTTACGCCGCAAGGGCTGCAGGGATTGGCTGCTATCTGTCGCCGGACAGATATAATACGTCGGCTATTGCCCGCATCCGGCGGGTGGACCCCAACGGAAGAGTAGGAACCTATGGCCCGCGGCATCAATAAAGTCATCCTCGTCGGCAACCTCGGCAACGACCCGGACACCAAGTACACCCAGGCTGGCATGGCGATCACCCGCATCAGCCTGGCCACCACCAGCGTGCGCAAGGACCGTGACGGCAACCAGCAGGAGCGTACTGAATGGCACCGCGTGGTGTTCTTCGGCAAGCTCGGCGAGATCGCCGGTGAATACCTGCGCAAGGGCAGTTCGGTCTACGTCGAAGGCGAACTGCGCTACGACAAGTACACCGGCCAGGACGGTGTTGAAAAGTACACCACCGATATCGTCGCCAACGAAATGCAGATGCTCGGCGGCCGTGGTGAAGGCGGCGGCGGTGGCGGTGGCGGTGGCGGCTACGGCGGTGAGCGTCCGCAGCGGCAGTCGCCCCCGCGTCAGCAGCAGGGTGGCGGCCAGGGCGGTTATGGCAACCAGGACCAGGGCGGCGGTGGTGGCTACGGCGGCGGTCAGCGTCAGCAGCAGCGCCAGGCACCGCAGCAGCAGCAGTCGGCTCCGCCGATGGACGACTTCGCTGACGACGATATTCCGTTCTAAGACACACCCAGTCTCAAGCATTGATCTAGAACCGAGAAAAGCCCGCTTTTGAGCGGGCTTTTCCTTATTTCAACGTTTCTTCCACTCAACGCGCCATTGCAGGTCGTGCAGCCCGTTGTGCAGTGGCTGCGGGACGTCCTTGCATCACGCGGAAGTCGCAAGCGTCGTCCCGCAAGGAATCATCGCCAACTGCAAGTAGTGTTTTCTGGCGTGGCTTCGTCGCGCGTTAGCGCTGATTGCTGGCGGGCTGGGCGGCCGGCAGGTGCTCGCGCAGGTAGTCCGCACCGGTCTGGATGACCTTGGCCGGGTCACGTGGCTGGTCGTGCTCGACGATGTACCACTGCACGCCGCCGGCAGCTGCCGTGGGCAGGATCGAGGGCCAATCCAGCACGCCTTGGCCAACGGCGGCGAAGCCGCCTTCGTCTTCGGCCTGGCCTTTCGGCGCGTTGTCCTTGGCATGTACCGCAAACACATGGCCCTGGAGTTTCTCCAGCATCACCACCGGGTCCAGGCCCGCACGTGCGACCCAGGCCAGGTCCAGCTCGCTCTGCAGGTCGGGTCCAGCAGCTGCGAACAGCAGTTCCAGGCCAGTTGTGCCATTGAAGTCGACCAGCTCGAAGTTGTGGTTGTGGTAGGCCAGGCGCATGCCCTTGTCGTGCAACTGCTTCCCGAGCCGGCCCAGTTCCTGGCCCAGTGCGGTCCAGCCTGCGGCATCGGTCGGGCGACTGTCCTCGAACAGATAAGGCACCACCAGCATCGTGTTGCCGATCGACCGATTGTAGGTGACCACGCCGTCCAGGTCCTTGCGCAGATCGGTCAGCCGCACGTGGAACGAAACCACCTTGATCGAATACTTGTCCAGCAGCTGTTTGAGTTCCAAAGCGCTGACGTTCTGTGTACCAGCCATTTCCACCGCGTGCACGCCCGCGTCGTGGACGATCTTCAGCTGCTGCTCGATCGAGCCGGCGTTGCGGAGCGTATACATCTGTACCGCGATGGGTCTTTGCGGGTCGTCGACGTCGTGCGCGAAGGCGGGCAGGGAAGTGAGCAACAGCAGGGCGAGGCTTGCGGCTTTGCGAGCATAGATGTTCATCAAACGATCCTCATGGAGTTCAAACGATGGTGGTCCAGGCGCGCGTCCTGGCCGAGGTGATGACGCGATCAACAATCCGCGCCGAGCGCAATCCGTCTTCGAAGGTGGGCAGGCCCTGCGGCCGTTCGCCATCGATGGCGCGATAGGTGTCGGCGATAAACGCCTCGAAGCAATGGCTGTAGCCCTGCGCGTGCCCGGCAGGCAACATCGACAACCTGCGTTGTTCCGCACTGCCGGCACCAGGCCCACGTACAAAGATTTCCTCCCGCTGGTCGGGCAGGCCGATCCACAGCCGCTCGGCGTGCTCCTGGTTGAACGCCATGCTGGCCTTGGCGCCGTTGATCTCGAACCAGAGCCGATTGCGGCGTCCCGCCGATACCTGGCTGACCGTCAACGATGCCAACGTTCCTACGTTGGTCCTGAACATTGCCGCAGCCACGTCTTCGCTAGTTACCGCCTGCATCGTGCTGCGCGCAGCCGGCGTGGTGAAGCTCTGGCCGGTGTGGGTGCCGCGTTCGTTGACCACGATGTCGAAGGCGGCGCTGACTTCGGTGAAGCGCTCGCCGCTGGTCCATTCCACCAGATCGCACCAGTGCGAACCGATGTCGGCAAACACGCGCGACGCGCCACCCAGCACTGGGTCCACGCGCCAATTGTTGCTGGCAGGGTCAAGCAGCCAATCCTGCAGGTAGCTGCCGTGAATCAGGTGCAACGGCCCCAGTTCTCCTTGCGCGATGCGCGCGCGCGCCTCGCGGATTACCGGGTGATAGCGGTAGACGAAAGGGACGGTGGCGACCAGTCCGCTGGTAGCAGCCAATGCGGCCAAGGCCTGCGCGTACTCCAGGGTCGTGGCCAGCGGCTTCTCGCAGATCACGTGCTTGCCGGCTTCCAGTGCAGCCTGTGCCATGGGGCGGTGAAGATGGTTTGGGGTGCAGACGTGCACGACCTGCACCTGTGGGTCGGCGACCACCTCCTCGATGTTCCGATAGGCGCGGGGGACATTCCATGACTGCGCCATTTCACGTGCGCGCTGCGAAGAAGAGGCCGCCACGCCGCGCACTTCGGCGCCGGCCAGCAGTGCAGCGCGGCGGTGCACTGCACCAATCATGCCGGCGCCGACGATGGCGATTCCAAGCTTTTGCATCGGTTGCGGTCCTCAGGGAGTGGAAGGTGCGGCAACGACTACCGGCCGGTCGCGGAACAGCAGCAGGAAGGCGACCAGCACGATCAGCGCGACGCCTGCGGGGAACAACCAGATCTGTCGCCAGTCCGGTCCAGCTGCGGTGGTGAAGTGCTCCACCACCGCACCGGACAGGAACGTACCGATCAGCATGCCCACGCCGTAGGTGGCCAAGGTGATGAACCCCTGTGCACTGCTGCGCGCGGCGGGGCCGGCATGCGCGTCGGTGTAGATCTGGCCGGTAACGAAGAAAAAGTCGTAGCAGATGCCGTGCAGCACGATGCCGATCACCAGCAGCGAAAAGCCGCCGCCCGCATCGCCAAAGGCGAACATGACGTAGCGCACAAACCAAGCTGCCATGCCCACCGCCAGCATCGTCTTGACCCCGAGCCGCACGAACAGGAACGGCATGGCCAGCATCAGCAACACTTCGGAGACCTGGCCCAGCGATTGCAGGCCTGCCGCACCACGCACGCCAAGATCGTTGAGATACGGGTTGGTGAAGTTGTAGTAGAACGCCAGCGGAACGCAGATGGCGATGGAGGCGAGGAAAAACACAAGGTAAGAGCGCGACTTCAGAAGCTGCAGCGAGTCCAGCCCCAGCATCTGCCCCAGCCCGGCGTCTTGCTGTCGTGCCAGCGGCGGCGTGTGCGGCAGCGTGAATGCATACAGGCCCAAGGCCAGCGATGCCATCGCCGCCATCCGGAACGTCTGCTCCAGGTGCTGCGACTGCTCCCAGCCCAGCCAGCCGATCAGCACGCCCGCCACGATCCAGCCGACGGTGCCAGCCACCCGCACCAGCGGGAACTGTTTCTCTGCGGACTGCATGTGCCGCATCGCCACGCTGTTGGCCAGTGCCAGCGTCGGCATGAACAACAGCATGTAGCCAAAGATGCAGGCGGAGAACTGGCTGAAATTGCTTGCCGTGGACGCCAGCCACATGAGCACCGCGCCGACCAGGTGCAGTACTGCGAGGATGCGCTGCGCCGCGAAGTAGCGATCCGCGATCAGGCCGACCAGGAAAGGGGCGAGGATGGCGCCGATGGATTGGCTGAGGAAGGCGGTCGCCACCTGGCTTGCGCTGGCCTGCAGCGGGCCCTGCACCAGATAGGTTCCCAGGGTCACGAACCACGCCCCCCAGATGAAGAACTGCAGAAACATCATCGCGCCCAAGCGCGACATGGTGTGCGTCATGGCTTGCCCTCCCGGGGCGGTGGTGGTTCAGATTCCCAGCATGTGACGAATAGACCCGGTATCGCTGCCGCTGTCGGCGAAATCGTCGAAGGCGCGCTCCGTCACCCGGATGATGTGGTCGGCGATGAAGGCGGCGCCCTGGCGTGCGCCGTCTTCCGGGTGCTTCAGGCAGCACTCCCACTCCAGCACTGCCCAGCCCGGAAAATCGTAGCGCGCCAGTTTGGAGAAGATCGCCTTGAAATCGATCTGGCCGTCGCCGAGCGAACGGAAGCGCCCGGGGCGATCGATCCAGTCCTGGTATCCGCCATAGACACCACTACGGGCACTGGCGCGAAACTCCGCGTCCTTGACGTGGAACATGCTGATGCGCGCGTGATAGCGGTCGATGAAGCCCAGGTAGTCGATCTGTTGCAGCAGCAGGTGGCTGGGGTCGTACAGGATCTTGGCCCGAGGGTGGTGGTCCACCACATCGAGGAAGCGCTCGAAGGTCGCACCGTCGTGCAGGTCTTCGCCCGGGTGGATCTCGAAGCACAGGTCCACGCCACAAGCGTCGAAGGCATCCAGGATGGGACGCCAGCGGCGGCCGAGTTCGGTGAAGGCGGCTTCCACCAGTCCTGGCGGCCGTTGCGGCCAGGGATAGAAGTAAGGCCAGGCCAGCGCGCCGGAAAACGTGGCATGCGCGGTCAGTCCCAGGCGCTGGCTGGCCTTGGCGGCGAGCAGCAGTTGCTGCACTGCCCATGCCTGGCGGGCTGCAGGATCGCCACGCTTGTCCGGCGGTGCGAATCCGTCGAACAGCGTGTCGTAGGCAGGGTGTACAGCGACCAGCTGCCCTTGCAGGTGGGTGGACAGTTCGGTGATCTGCAGCCCATGCCCGGCCAGCATGCTGGCGACATCATCGCAGTACGCCTGACTCTGCGCTGCCTGTGACAGATCAAACAGTAGGGGAGCGTTTGTGGGTACTTGTAGGCCAGAATAGCCCAAGCCCGCGGCCCAACTGGCCAGCGTGTCCAGCCGATCGAACGGAGAACTGTTACCGATGAACTGTGCCAGGAACAGGGCCGGACCTCTAAGCGTTTTCAACGGAATTTGCCTTGATGCAATCGATTGCATAACCGTATCACGGGTCTCCGTTAGACGTGTTGTGCATCGCGCCACAAAAGGAAGCACGTAACGCATGGCAACCATTTACGACATTGCAAAGCACGTCGGCGTTTCTGCCGGCACAGTGTCGCGCGCGCTCACCCGGCCGGACAAAGTCCTGCCGGCCACGCGCAAGCGCATCGAGCAGGCGGCCGCAAAGCTGGGCTATGTTCCCAATACGGTTGCCAGGACACTCAAGACCCAGCGCAGTGGCAAGATCCTGGTGACCGTTCCGGACATCGCCAATCCGTTCTTCGCGCAGATACTGCAGGGCGCGGAAGATGCGGCGCAGGCGGCTGGTTATGCCGTGCTGTTGGGCGATACCCAGCATCAAGCCGAACGTGAGGAACGCTACGCGCAGATGCTCCGGCGCAACGAGGCCGACGGACTGATCGTGCTTGGGCATCGTCTGCCGCCAACGGCGCGCGCCATCGTCCAGAAAGGGGGCAAGGCCGCGCCGGTGGTCAACGGATGTGAATTCGAGCCGACGATGGGCATCCCCAGTGTCCACATCGACAATACGGCTGCCGCGCGCGTTGCGATGGAGCATCTATACGGCTTGGGACATGAGCGGATCGCCGTGGTCGGTGGTCCATCCGACAATCCCCTGCATCAACAACGGGTGGAAGGGGTTCGTGCTGCCGCGCGGTCGCGCGGTCGTCTACGCCAGCTGATCATCGTGCCCGGCGACTTTTCGCTGGCTGCCGGTCATGCCGCTGCGCTGGCGCTGTTGGCGGGCTCGCCCACGCCGACTGCGATCTTCTGTTTCAGTGATCAGATGGCCTTGGGCGCACTGGCGGCCTGCCGGGATCGGGGACTGTGCGTGCCCGATGAAGTTTCCATCGTGGGCTTCGATGACCTCGCCTCGTCCCGCTTCCTCACCCCGCCGTTGACGACTGTCATGCAGCCGATGCAGGAGATCGGTGACCGCGCGGTCAAGTTGTTGCTGGCCATCATCGAAGGTGTGGATGTGCCGCTTCAGCAGACGCTGGATTTCAGCTTGATGGTGCGTGGCTCGACGGCGGCGCCGGCCGGCTGACGGCAACGATGCGGCAATGATCGGATGCAGGGTTTCCATGGCTTTTCGGCAGGTGGCAACGGGAGTGAAGTTGCGATCAGATCTCACTGCCTGATGGCCTTCAATTGGCCGGTGCGCTGCGGCAGGAGCCGATGGCGTTTGCGTGGGTGCGACGGGCTGAACAGCGTTGTATCAGTACAGGTGTATTTGGTGGGGTCAGGGGGGCTGTGACGGGGCGGGCCAGGTCCCGGAACAGAACCACAGTCCAGGGCTCTGCCAGTCCCATTACGGGTAAGTGGTTGCCCAGGTTGGTGTTGACTGGCAGGCACAGCGAATGTCTGGAGAGGCAAGTCAACCAGCTTCCGGATCGTTGGAGTGGCGGCTCTTTGGTGCTGCTGTTGTAGACGGCCCCTGCGCGTGCCCATTGATGCAGCACATTGCGTCCTACGCTCCGGGGACTGCACCTTATCTTGTGGAAAATCCCCGCGGCGGACGACTAGAATGGACCAATGCGGGCCGGACGCCCGTTCATGGGGTGGGCTTGATGCGGATGATGAAGCTGTGGATGGCCTTGCTGCTGTCCTGTTGTTCGGCCAGCAGTTGGGCTGCCGTGGATCTGGGGCAGTTCGTCCGCAAGGACGAGTTCAACGACATCAAGCTGTCGCCCTCAGGCAAGTATTACGCGGCGACCGTGCCGCTTGAAGACAAGACCGCTCTTGTCATTTTCGCCCGCGATGGCAATAAACAATCCGGGGTGTTCATGCCTGGGCGCAATGCGCATGTGAACAGCTTTGATTGGGTGAGCGACGAGCGGGTATTGATTGGGCTTGCTGAGAAGTTCGGCCTGTTGGACCAGCCGCGCTTGACTGGTGAGTTGTACGCCATCAATGCCGATGGTGGGAAGGCCGAGTTGCTGGTGGGGTTCCGTGTGCAGGGCAATGGGCCCGGTACGCGTATCCAGCCCAAGAAGGTTGAAAGCATCGCGGCATTTCTGGTGGATACGCTGCCTGCCGAAGACCGCAACGTGGTGGTTGCTACCTGGCCATTGGGTTCGATGGAGCCATTCACCCGCGCGGAGAAGATGGACGTCAATAGCGGCCGCCGGACCACGGCCGCGATTGCACCGGTGCGCAATGCCAGTTTTGCCACGGACAATGACGGCGAGGTGCGTCTGGCGGTGGGATCTGGCATGGACAATGTCAGCAAACTTTATTACCGCGACGCTGCAGGTGCCGAATGGCGATTGATCAACGATCAGAATGCGTTTGGTCGCATCGAGGAACCCTTGGGATTCTCGGTAGACAACAGCGTGGTCTATCTGCGGGTGCGGGGTGACGGGCAAGGGCCGGACAGCATCGTGGCCTGGAATCCCGGCACCAATGTGCGCACCACGGTGCTGCGCGACGCCGCCGCCGACCCCTGGTCCATCATTTACCGGAACGGCACCCGCGTGCCTGTCGGTTCGCTGGTGATGGATGGGCGCCACCGCAGTGTGTTCTTCGATGAGACGGCACCCGAAGTGCGTTTGTACCGTAGCCTGGAAGCTGCTTTCCCCGGGCAGTCGGTGCGTATCACCTCCAGCACCAGGGATGGCCACCTGCTGTTGGTGAAAGTGTGGTCTGGCAGCAATCCTGGGGATTTCTATCTGTATGACCCGGCCGCCAGGAAGCTGGAATTCCTGGTTGCCAGCGGTAGCTGGGTAGATCCGGACGCCGCTGCAGTGGTGGAACCGTTCCACTTCACCGCGCGCGATGGATTGAAGATCCACGGTTACCTCACCAAGCCCCGCGGCGTCAGTGGTCCCCGCCCGATGGTGCTGATGCCGCACGGCGGGCCCTATGGCATCTACGACCAGTGGCATTACGACAGTGATGTGCAGATGTTGGCGGCGGCAGGCTATACGGTGATGCAGGTGAACTATCGGGGCTCGGGCAACCATGGCTGGGCGTTCCGTCGTGCGGGTGCGCAACAATGGGGTGGGACGATGCAGGACGATCTCACCGATGCCACCCGCTGGGCAATCCGCGAAGGTCAGGCCGATGCGGCCAAGGTGTGCATTTATGGCGCCAGCTACGGCGCTTATGCCGCCTTGATGGGCGCGGCGAAGGAGCCCGTGCTCTACCGCTGTGCAGCTGGTTATGTTGGTGTATACGACCTGCCGATGATGCAGCGCGGGGACATGCGAACAGCGCGCAGCCTGGGCAATTGGTCCAAGGACTGGGTGGGTGAGGATCCTGCTGCACTGGCAGCGGCTTCACCCAACAGGCTTGCCGAACGCATCAGGATTCCGGTGTTTCTAGCCGCTGGTGGCCAGGATGAGATCGCACCGATTGAACATACCCGGATGATGGAAGCGGCCTTGAGGAAAGCCGGTGTGCCGGTCGAGTCGCTGTATTTCAGTACCGAAGGGCACGGCTTCTATACCGAGCCGCATCAGCGCGAGTACTACAGCAGATTGTTGAGCTTTTTGTCGCAGCATCTGGGCGGTGAGAAGGCCAGGTAGCCCCATCGGCGCGGCGTTTGCAGAGGGCTGACGCTCGTCTCCGCACGACGTCACCAGGTTGCGCCCTCATGGGCCGCGTTGCATGGGCCCCTGCAGCAACAGAACCTAGCAGGCTGCGTGGAAGCGCACGGTCAAAGTCGCAGCTGTCGCTCAGCCTGCTGCTGTGGCTGAGGGTGGGGTGCGCAGTAGCTCGGCTAGAGTTGGTTCCTTGGCCAGGCGCTCGGCCATGAAGCCGATGAAGGCTGTCAGCTTCGGCGGCAAATGCCGCGTCGGCGCATACAGCACCCAGGCCTGGCCGCCATAGTTGCTTTGGAATGTCCAGTCACGCAGTACCTGTACGATGCGGCCTTCCTGCAGGGCTTGCTTGGCCGTGAAGTAGGGCAAACTGCCGATGCCGAGGTGGTTGAGCACGGCGTCCAGGCGTGCGCCGGTATGGTTGACGGCATAGCGGCCGCGCACGTTGACGCTGACGCTCCTGCCTTGGCGCTGCAGTTTCCAGCGGGCGTCGCCGGGCTCTTCGCCCAGATAGATGCAGTCGTGATCACGCAAGTCCTGGGGCTGTCGTGGCGCTCCCCGTGCGGCCAGGTACTGCGGCGATGCACACAATAGATGGTCGATGGCCAGCAGCGGGCGCCCCATCAGGCCGGGCGCGGGATGGTCGGAAATGCGGATGGCCAGATCGATCTCGTCATCAATCAGATCCAGCTTGCGGTCCTCGAAGCGCAGCAGCAGATCCACCTTGGGGTAGCGCGCCAGAAAGTCGGCAACGTGGGGATGGATCAAGGCTCTTCCCACGGCCTTGGGCACGCTGACACGCACCAGCCCCTGCGGCTCGGGACTGAGTTGATGCGAAATCGACATGACCGATTGGGCGGCGCTGGAAACGTCGCTGCAGCGCTGGAACACTTCCTGGCCAAGATCACTCAGGCGCAGCTTGCGTGTGGAGCGCTGCAGCAGGCGGATGCCGAGTGCTTTTTCCAGGCGGGCCACCGAGCGGCTGGTGGCCGACGGCGTGGCACCGAGCTGGCGTGCGGCTTCAGTGAAGCTGCCGGTTTCCACGACCTTTACGAAGGTGACCATATCGGCCATCAGCGCGACGCTTTTATTTGTGCTCATGGCGCAAGAATGATTTGGTTTTGCAGGTGATTCCGCGAGTCTGATCCGGCGCTTAGTATTTTTCCAGCCGGATGTGGTGGCCGCAGCGTGAAGCGCATTGGCGTGGCGCCCCCGGCGCGGCGGTTTGGTTGAGCCTGCCTTGTCGAAAGCCGATTGCGGATCTGCCACGTACGCGCTGTTGGCCCCGCTCGGCGCGGAACGTAGGCCTGCGCCTTCAGATCACCCTGAAATCTTATCGGACTGCCATTTGTGACCAGCTATTACCCCGAGTTCATTTCCCTGGCCTTGATCCACTTGTTGGCCGTCATCGCACCGGGGCCGGATTTTGCCGTTACGGTGCGGCAAAGTGTGCGGGAGGGCCGGCTCGCGGGGATGTGGGTAGCCATCGGCATTGGTGCGGGCATTTCGGTCCACGTGCTCTACACCTTGCTGGGCGTGGGCGCGCTGCTGCACACCCGTCCGTCGTTGATGGTTGTGGCCAAGCTTGCTGGCGCCGCATATCTGCTCTACCTGGTGTTCTCTTTTCTGCGTAGTGCGGGCAAGCAAGCGCTTGTTGTCGACCTGGCGCCGGACGCGCTCAGCCAGGGCAGTGGGCGCCGTTCGTTTGTGCTGGGCTTCATGACCAATGCGACGAACCCGAAGGCGACGCTGTTCTTCCTGGCCATCTTCACTACGGTGGTCAGTGCCACGACACCGTTGAAGATCCAGGCGCTCTACGGCGTCTGGATGTGTCTGGTCAACGCTGGATGGTTTGTGCTGGTCAGCCTGCTGTTTGCCCAGCCAGCGATACGGCAGAAGTTTCTGCGCCTGGGCGGGCGGCTGGAGGCGTTCATGGCGCTGGTGTTTCTGGCATTCGCGCTGCGCCTGCTGTGGGATGTGGGAGGCAGCTGGTTGGAGGCGGCTGCGGGTTGAGCTGGGCGGTGTGGTTTGGAGGGGCAGGGAAGATGATGCCGAGCATGGCTCGGCACTACCGTGTTTGCGGGTGCCTTGGGTCAACGCACGCCGTGCATCATCCGCTTGAGCAATGGTGAGGCGAGCAGGGCGACTGCCGCGCAGCCCAGGCCTATCCACATCAGCAGCCAGAACAGGTGTTCGTAGCGGCCCGCGGCCTCGGCGATGTTCATCACTTCGCCTTCAGGTACATCGATGGCGGCCAGCTTGCCGAGCAATGCGGCCAGCGTCTCGGAGAACGCGGTGGCCAGGAACCAGGTGCCCATCATCAGGCTGACCACGCGCGGTGCGGCCAGCTGGGTGACGGCCGACAGGCCCACCGGCGACAGGCACATCTCGCCGATTTCCAGGATCAGGTAGGCCAGCACCAGCCACCACACGCTGGCCATTTCGCCGGTGGCGCCCACCTGTTGTGCGGCCAGCGCAAGCGGTACGAATGACAAGGCGCCGAACACCAGGCCAAACGATGACTTGAGCGGCTTGGACGGATCCAGCCTGCGCTTGTCCAGCCATGCCCACAGCGCGGCAAACAGCGGTGCCAGCAGCACCAGGAACAATGCACCCAGATAGGTCAGCGAACCGGCGGTCTGCGGCAACACCAGGCAGTCACGCACCAGCATCACCAGCATGGCCGCAACGATCAGCGCAAACAGCAGGCGCGGTGCAGCGGAGGCGGGGTTGCGGTCGGACAGGCGCGCGGCCACCACGAAACCCAGCGGCGCCAGCAGCAGCGAAACGATGGACCACGGCAGCGGCGTGCCCTCGCGGATCACCAGTGAAGGCACCAGATCCTTGCTCAACAGGCGGTCGGTGAAGGTAACCCAGGAGCCGTAGGTCTGCTCGTACAGGGTGAAGAACACCAGTGCCATGAAGATCAGCACCATCAGCGCGATCATCTGCTGGCGCTGCACCGGCGTGCATTGCGTGCCGGTGAACCAGGCAAACCACAGCAGCACTCCGCCCAGCACCACGATCATCAGCATCAGCGCCAGGCTGATTTCGCCGCCGAGTGCGAATGCACCGTTGGCTGCTGCCCACATCAGTGCTGCCACCGGCACCACGCCCACAATGGCCACGGCGTAGATCAGCCATTCTCGCGGCAGGCCCAGCACGCGTTCGCGCAGGGTGGCCGGTTGCGGCGGCTCGGCATGGCCGTGCAGGTACTTCTGGCCCCACAGGAACATCGCCAGGCCAACCAGCATGCCGATACCGGCGGCGCCGAAGCCGTACTTCCAGCCATAGGCTTCGCCGAGGAAGCCGCAGACCAGCGAGGCGAACAGCGCCCCCAGGTTGATGCCGGCGTAGAACAGCGAGAAGCCCGAGTCGCGGCGCGGGTCGTTCTCCGGGTAGAGCTTGCCAACGATGGTGGAGATGTTGGGCTTGAGGAAGCCCACGCCCATGATGATCAGGGCCAGCGACAGGTAGGTGACCGACAGCGCGGCTTCGTCGCGTACCACCTCGCCGGCGACGCGATGGGCGGCGTGGCCCTCGAAGGCCATGCCGGCATGGCCGAGCACCAGCAGGATGCCGCCGAACACCACCGCCTTGCGCATGCCCAGCCAGCGGTCGGCCAGCAGGCCGCCAAACACCGGGATGCAGTAGACCAGGCCGCCATAGGCCCCCAGCAGGTCAAGCCCGGCCTTGTCGCCGAACAGGTGGTATTTGGTCAGGTACAGCAGCAGCAAGGCCTTCATGCCATAGAAGGAGAAGCGCTCCCACATCTCGGTGAAGAAGCAGACGTAGACGCCCTTGGGGTGGCCGAGGAAATCGTTGGAGCCCGCCGCGGGCAGGTAAGTGGTGGACATCGGCCGCCGCAGGTACTGGGAGGAGGGCGAGTATAGGCATGTGCCGGTGCTGCGGAATGCCGCGATGCGGCATCTTGCTGAAACGGTGCGTTGGCCGTGCCCAATCCGGGCCACGGCTGTGCCGAGGGCTGCGTGATATGACAGCGCGACTGGACTTGCTGTTAAGCGGGCGTTAGCTTGGCGAGGGTTTTTTTGCCATCCAAGGGCTTTCCATGAACAACGCTGCGCCTGCGCAGCTCACATTCCGCGCGGTGGTACTTGCCGTCGTGCTGGCTGTGGTGCTGTCCGCCGCCAATGCTTACCTGGGCCTGTTCGCAGGCTTGACCATTGCTACCGCCATTCCGGCCGCCGTCGTTTCGATGGGCGTGCTGCGTCTGCTCGGTGGCGGCACCATTCTTGAGAACAACATCGTCCAGACCGGTGCTTCGGCCGGCTCGTCGATTGCCGCCGGCGTGATCTTCACGATCCCGGCGCTGGTGATCATGGGGTACTGGCCGGACTTCAAGTACTGGTGGGTGCTGGGTATCGCTGGCCTGGGTGGCCTGCTGGGCGTGCTGTTCTCGGTGCCGCTGCGGCGCTCGATGATCGTCGAGGATCCGCTTCCCTTCCCGGAAGGCAAGGCCGCCGCGGAAGTGCTCAAGGCCGGTGAAAACCCCGGCCCGGGCATGAAGATCCTGGGTATTTCGGCGGCCATCGGCGGCCTGGTGAAGCTGGCGGCAGCCTCGGGCCTGCGCATCTTCCCCGATGCCTGGGCACAGGCCGCCTATGTGGGCAGCTCCAAGGTCACCGCCTTCATCGGCACCAACCTGTCGCCGGCGCTGCTGGGCGTGGGTTACATCGTCGGCCTGAACGTCGGCATCGTGGTGCTGTCCGGCTCCATCCTGTCCTGGCATATCGCCATTCCGCTGTACCAGGCGTTCTTCATGGGCACCAACCCGGAGCTGGCGGCGTCCATCGCCAACGCCCCGGCCGCCGATGCGGCCTTTGCCATCTGGGGTTCGCAGATCCGTTATCTGGGCGTGGGCGCCATGCTGATCGGCGGCGTCTGGACCCTGTTCTCGCTGCGCAAGTCGCTGCTCAATGGCGTCAAGAGCGGTTTTGCCGCTGCGCGCAAGAGCAGTGGCCCGGCCCTGGCCGAGACCGAGCGCGACCTGCCGATGAAGTGGATGCTGATCGCGCTGATCGCCTTCACCCTGCCGCTGCTGGGTCTGTACCAGGCCATCGTCGGCCAATGGCACGTGTCGATCCCGATGACCATCATCATGATCGTTGCCGGCTTCCTGTTCGTGTCGGTGTCGGCTTACCTGGCCGGCCTGATTGGTTCGTCCAACAACCCGGTCTCGGGCATCACCATTTCCACCATCCTGTTCGCCTCGGTGGTGCTGGTGCTGCTGCTGGGCAAGGACGGCCTGATTCCCGTCGGCGTCGGCGGTGCTCCGCTGGGTGCGGTGGCCGCGATCATGATCGGCGCGGTGGTCTGCTGTGCGGCCGCCGTTGGCGGTGACAACCTGCAGGACCTCAAGGCCGGTTATCTGGTCGGCGCGACGCCGTGGAAGCAGCAGCTGATGCTGGGCATTGGCGCGTTCTCCTGCGCCCTGATCATGGCGCCGGTGCTGAACCTGCTGGCCCATGCCTATGGCATCGGCGCACCGACCGCCGAGCACCCGAACTCGCTGGCAGCACCGCAGGCCAACCTGATGGCCTCGGTTGCACGTGGCCTGTTCGGTGGCGAGTTGCCGTGGACGATGATCGCGCTGGGCGCGGGCGTCGGCGCGGTGATCATCGCCGTTGACGAGTGGCTGAAGAAGACCGGCAAGCGTTTCCGCGTGCCGGTGCTGGCTGCTGCCATCGGCATCTACCTGCCGCTGGAGCTGATGGTGCCGATCTTCCTGGGCGGCCTGCTGGCCCACCTGGTCGAGCGTTTCCACAAGCTGCGTGCCGACGATGAAGAAGGCCGTGACCGCGTGCACCGCCCGGGCGTGCTGTTTGCTGCCGGCTTGATCACCGGTGAAGCGCTGATGGGTATCGCTATCGCAGTGCCGATCGTGGTGAGCGGGCAGGGCGACATTCTGGCGCTGCCGCTGGGCGGCTTTGCCGACACCTGGGCGACGCTGTCGGCCTGGGTAGGCCTGTTCGTGCTGTTCCTGGTTGGCCTGCTGCTGTACCGCATCGGCAAGAAGGGCGAGCCCGCGGCGAAGGCCTGATTTTCCCTTCTCCCCTTGTGGGAGAAGGTGCCCGAAGGGCGGAAGAGGGGAGCTTTTGGTTTTGAGTTGGCCGGGGCTTGGAGCCAAAGCCAAAGCCAAAGCCAAAGCACCCCTCCCCAACCCTCCCCTTGGCCTGCGGCCAAAGGGAGGGGGCTCAAGCCAAAGCCGCCCTTGGGCGGCTTTGCTGTTTTTCCCTTCTCCCGCTTGCGGGGGGAACAAAGGGCCTGCCCCGCGAAGGCGGGGGTGCCCGAAGAGCCTGCCCCCGCGAAGGCGGGGGGCGGATGGGTGGAGCTTTTGATTTCAACTTGGCTGTGGGTTTGAAGCTTTAGAGCCAGAGCACCCCTCCCCAACCCTCCCCTTGGCCTGCGGCCAAAGGGAGGGGGCTCAAAGCAAAGCCCCCTTGGGCGGCTTTGCTGTTTGCGGCGGTTGCCGGGCCATGACTTCAAGCCTTTGCAGTGGGGCAGGCTGGACGCCTAACATCGGGGTTTGTCTTTGCCTGGGAGTTGCCCATGAAGCTTCGTCACGCCCTGTTGCCGCTGTGCCTGCTGGCCGCCTTGCCGTCGCTGGTCAGTGCGCGCGGTTTTGAAGTCCGCGACATGGTCAAGCTGGACCGCGCCTCCGCGCCGTTGCTCAGCGCCAATGGCGCGCAGGTGGTGTTTGCCAAGCGCATCGTCGATGCCGACCTCAAGGCCAGCAACAGCCTGTGGATCCGCGACCTGCGCACCCGCGACATGGCACCGCCGAAGCAGCTGACCCCGGCTGGCTGGAACGTCAATTCGGCCTCGATCGAGGGCCAGAACGTCTACTTCCTCAGCGCCAAGAACGGCAGCCAGCAGCTGTACGTGATGCCGCTGGCCGGCGGCGAGCCGCGCCAGCTCACCGACTTCGCCCTGGACGTGGACAGCTACCGCATCTCGCCGCAGGGCGACCGCGTGCTGTTCAGCGCCGGCGTGTTCCAGGACTGCGGCTCGGACCTGGACTGCACCAGCAAGCGCCTGGACAAGGACAAGGCCAGCAAGAGCAGCGGCCAGGTCTACGACAGCATGTTCGTGCGCCACTGGGATACCTGGGCTGACGGCCGCCGCAATACCTTGTTCGTGGCGCCGCTGCCGGCCGCTGGTGCGGCGGCGGTGAAGGGCGCATCGGCGATCAGCGCGACGCTGGCCGGTGATGCACCGTCCAAGCCGTTCGGCGGCAATGAAGACTTCGTCTGGTCGCCGGATGGCAAGACCGTCGTGGCCAGCATCCGCGTGCAGGGCAAGCAGGAGCCGTGGTCGACCAACTTCGACCTGTACAAGCTCGACGCTGCCGGCAAGCAGGCACCGGTCAACCTGACCGCTGCCAACCCCGCGTGGGACGCCGGCCCGGTGTTCAGCGCCGACGGCAAGACCCTGTTCTACCGCGCGATGAAGCGCCCGGGCTTCGAGGCCGACCGCTTCGGCCTGATGGCGATGGACCTGGCCAGCGGCAAGGTCAATGAGATCGCCGCGCAGTGGGACCGTTCGGCCGATGGCATCACCTTGTCGGCCGATGGCCAGACCATCTACACCACCGCGCAGGACATGGGCGAACATCCGCTGTTCGCAGTGAACATCGCCAGCGGCGAGCCGACCAAGCTGGTGGGCGAGGGCAGCATCTCCTCCTTCGATATCGCCGGTGATGCGCTGGCCTTCACCCGTAATTCGCTGAAGAGCGGCGACCAGGTGTTCACCAGCAGCACCGCTGCCGGTGCACCGCAACGCGCCATCACCCAGAGCGCCGGCGAAATGCTCGAGGGCGTGAACTTCGGTGACTTCGAGCAGTTCTCGTTCAAGGGCTGGAACGACGAGACCGTGCACGGCTACGTGGTCAAGCCGCACAACTACCAGGAAGGCAAGAAGTACCCGGTGGCGTTCCTGATCCACGGTGGCCCGCAGGGCAGCTTCG
This sequence comes from Stenotrophomonas sp. UBA7606, assembly GCF_002477705.1. Lineage (NCBI taxonomy): Bacteria > Pseudomonadati > Pseudomonadota > Gammaproteobacteria > Lysobacterales > Lysobacteraceae > Stenotrophomonas > Stenotrophomonas sp. UBA7606. The sequence continues at coordinate 24,886 of NZ_DLJW01000109.1, forward strand.
GCAATGGCTGGAGCTACCGCTGGAACCCGCAGACCTATGCCGGTCAGGGCTACGCGGTGGTGATGATCGACTTCCACGGCTCCACCGGTTACGGCCAGGCCTTCACCGACGCGATCAGCCAGCATTGGGGCGACCGCCCGCTGGAAGACCTGCAGAAGGGCTGGGCGGCGGCGCAGCAGAAGTACAGCTTCCTCAACGGCGACAAGGCCTGTGCGCTGGGCGCCAGCTACGGCGGCTTCATGGTCAACTGGATCGCCGGCAACTGGAACGAGCCGTGGAAGTGCCTGGTGAACCACGACGGTGTGTTCGACCAGCGCGCCATGGGCTATGCCACCGAAGAGCTGTGGTTCACCGAGTGGGAGCAGGGCGGCACCCCGTACGCCGTGCCGCAGAACTACGAGAAGTTCAACCCGGTCAACCACGTCGCCAACTGGAAGAAGCCGATGCTGGTGGTGCAGGGCCAGTTGGACTACCGCATTCCGGTGGAGCAGGGCCTGGCCACCTTCACCGCGCTGCAGCGGCAGGGCATCGAGTCCAAGTTCCTGTACTTCCCGGACGAAAACCACTGGGTGCTGAAGCCGCACAACAGCGTGCAGTGGCATGACACGGTCAATGGCTGGTTGAAGCAGCACATCGGCCAGTAAGCAGGTAAGGAAGGGCGTGCCATTGGCGCGCCCTTCTTTGCAGCGGGGAGTGCATTACTGGCCCTCCCTCGTTGCGATGATCGCAAAGGAGAATGCGCAATGGGAATGTTCAGTATCTGGCACTGGTTGATCCTGCTGTTTCTGTTCGCCGTTGCTGCCAGCCTGGTTGGCCTGATCGTCTGGTTCGCCAAGCGCTCGTCCAAGGCCCCTGGCAGCCCGGTGGCAAGCGCGCAGAAGCGCCTGCAGCAGCTGGAAGAATTGCGTGCACAAGGCCTCATCAGCAATGAGGAATACGCCAGGCAGCGTGCGGCGATCGTCACCGGGCTCTGAGCCGGGGGCGGCTGAGCGCTGGCGCTTGTGGACGTGTTTGACTCCGGCCTGGAGGGCTGGCGAGCGGCGACGGATGCGCCAGTATGTTCCGTCCTGCGCAAGTGCTGTCTCCGTTCCGGTGCGGTGTGTCTGCAGGTTCCATCCATGGGCAAGGGGTTTGCCCACATACACGCATCAAGGGGATAGACGATGATGGCAGCCGCAACAGGCGCACTCATCTGCAATGACATCATCGTGTTCGGCCTGATCGCCGCCACGCTGGGGGGTATTTTCTGGACGTCGGGCAGCAGCAACCCGCTGCTGAAGAAGTTCTACAGCTTCGTGCCGGCGTTGTTGCTGTGCTACTTCATACCGGGTGTGTACAACACCTTCGGCCTGATCGATGGTGAAACCACCAAGCTCTACAACCCGATCGCGCGCGATGTGTTCCTGCCAGCCGCGCTGGTGTTGTTGACGCTGTCCATCGACCTGAAGGGCATCCTCGGCCTGGGCTGGAAGATGCTGGCCATGTACGTGGCGGCGGTGCTGAGCATCATGCTGGGTGCGGTGGTGGCCTTCCAGCTGATGGCCTGGCTGCATCCGGAGACCGTGGCAGGTAGCACCTGGGGCGGCATGGCGGCGCTGGCCGGCAGCTGGATCGGTGGCGGTGCCAACATGCTGGCGATGAAGGAAATCTTCGACGTCGACGCCACCACCTTCGGCCAGTTCGCGGTGGTGGACGTGGGCGTGGGCTATGTGTGGATGGCGGTGCTGATCTTCTTCGCCTCGCGTGCGCCGGCCATGGATAAGCGCAGCGGTGCCGACACCACGGCACTGGATGACCTGCGCGACCGGGTTGCCAACTACCAGGCGCAACATGCGCGTATTCCTGCACTGGGCGACCTGATGGTGATGGCCGGCATCGCGTTTGGCGCGGTGGCGCTGTCGCACGGCCTGGCCGGTCCGTTGGCCAACTGGTTTGCCGCCAATGTCAGCTGGTCCAGCTCGGTGAGCATGGACAAGCCTTTTGTTTGGGTGGTGTTGCTGGCCACCTTCATTGGTCTTGGCTTGAGCTTTACCCGCGCCCGCGAGCTGGAGGGCGTCGGCGCGTCGAAGTGGGGCTCGATGTTCCTGTACTTCCTGATCGCCTGCATCGGCATGCAGATGGATCTATTGGCCTTGCTGGAAAAGCCCTGGCTGTTCGCGCTGGGCGTGCTGTGGATCGGCGTGCACATCGTGCTGCTGTGGCTGGCCGGCAAGCTGCTGAAGGTGCCGTTCTTCTATTTCGCCATCGCCTCGCAGAGCAATATCGGTGGCCCGGCCTCAGCGCCCGTATTGGCGACCGCCTTCCATCCGGCCTTGGCGCCGGTAGGCGTGTTGTTGGGCACCTTGGGCTATGCGGTGGGTACGGGTGCGGCCTATGTGGTCGGGATTACCTTGCGGGCGATGGCTGGGGCGGGGTGATCCCCAGCGCGCTGCGCGCTTCCCCCGCTCCGCGCCCCAGCCCTTGCGCTGGCGCAAGGGCGTTCAAGGCGCAGCGAACCTTTGGTTCGCAAGCTGCGCCTTTCACCCCGCAAGGGGAGAGGGGCTTTGAAGCACTGCGAGCGCAAGCATTGCCAGCAATTGCAGCTGTAGCCCCTCTCCCCTTGCGGGAGAGGGGTTGGGGAGAGGGGGAAGGCGCGCAGCGCTGCTCTCGCTGAACAAGACCCGCTGTCCACCACCATGCTAGGCTCCACCCTCCCACGCCACGTCACCAACGTGGCGTTTTTATTTACCTTCGATCGACAGGAACAGGCCTTATGCCGACCGAACCCAGTACCGCCCTCATCACCAACGACATCGTCGGCCTCGGCCTGATTGCTGCCACCCTGGCCCTGATCTTCTGGCTGGCCAGTGGCCCCACGCCTTTCTGGAAGAAGGTGTTCGCCTGGGTGCCGGCACTGCTGCTGTGCTACTTCATCCCGGCCATCTACAACACCACCGGCCTGATCGACGGCCACGGCACCAAGCTCTACAACCCGATTGCCCGCGACGTGCTGTTGCCTGCGGCGCTGGTGCTGCTCACCCTCTCCATCGACCTCAAAGGCATCGCCCGGCTGGGCCCCAAGCTGCTGGTGATGTTCGTCACCGGCACCGTCGGCATCGTGCTGGGCGCTGCGGTGTCGTTCCAGGTGATGAAGTTCATCCATCCGGAAACCGTGGCCGGCGATACCTGGGCGGGCATGGCGGCATTGGCCGGCAGTTGGATCGGTGGCGGCGCCAACATGGCCGCCATGCGTGAGACCTTCAACGTCGATGCCACCACCTTCGGTCAGATCGCGGTGGTCGACGTGGCCTGCGCCAGCCTGTGGATGGCGGTGCTGTTGTGGCTGGCCGGCCGCTCGCAGGCGATCGATGTCAAGAGCGGTGCTGATACCTCCGCCATCGACGACATGAAACGCCGCATCGCCGAATACGAAGCCAGGAGCGCGCGCAACCCCAGCCTGACCGACCTGATGGTGATCGTCGGCGTCGGCCTGGGCGTGGTCGGCCTGGCACATGCGTTGGCGACACCGCTGGCCGCCTGGTTTGGTGCGAACGTCAGCTGGGCCAGCCGCGCCTCGCTGGATTCGGCCTTCGTATGGGTGGTGATGCTGTCCACCATCTCCGGGCTGCTGTTGAGCTTTACCCGTGCGCGCAACCTGGAGGCGGCTGGTGCATCCAAGATCGGCACCTTGTTCCTGTACTTCCTGATTGCCTGCATTGGCATGCAGATGGATCTGCTGTCGCTGGCCGATCGTCCCTGGCTGTTCCTGCTGGGCGTGATCTGGATGGGCGTGCATATCGGCCTGCTGTACGTGGTGGGTCGGCTGCTGCGTACGCCGCTGTTCTTCTTCGCCATCGGTTCCCAGGGCAATATCGGCGCGGCCGCATCTGCGCCAGTGGTGGCCGCTGCCTTCCATCCCACGCTGGCACCGGTAGGTGTGCTGCTGGGCACGGTGGGTTATGCCACCGGCACGGTGATCGCCTACATGACCGGCCTGATGCTGAAGTGGATGGCTGGCGCCTGATGGCAGCGGCGCGGTGCTTGGCGCTGCGCGCAGGCCAAGCGTCAACCGCAGCGGCGGGGCCTGGTGCCCCGCCGTTCTGCTTGTTGGCACTGCGGTGCGTCAAGCAACCGCCGGGGCAGGGTAGAGCTGGTTGATCAGACGCTCGGAAATGAAATCGATGAACACCCGCACGCGCGGTGAACGCGAGGCATGCGCCGGCCACACCAGCGAGATGCTGCCGTTCTGCCAGGCATGATCCTGCAGCAGTGGCTGCAGGCGACCGGCCTGGATGTCCTCGCGCACCATGTATTCCGGTGCCTGCAGGATGCCCCAGCCGGCCACGGCGGTGACTACCAGCGCCTCCCCGTCGTTCAGGCTGACTACCGACGCTGGCTTGACGCTGAGTACCCCGTCGTTGAATTTCCAGGCTTCCAGTCGCGCGTTGTGGGTTTGCCGGTACTGGATGCAGCAGTGCTGCGCCAGATCAGCCGGCCGTTGTGGCGGACTGTGTTTGGCAAGGTAGCGGGGGGCCGCGCAGGTGGTGAGCTGCATCGGTCCCAGGCGGCGCGCCTGCAGGCCGGAATCCTCCAGCTCGCCGGGCCACAGTGCCAGGTCATAGCCTTCCTCGACCAGATCGACGCGGCCGCTGTCCAGGCTGATGTTGATCATCACCTCGGGATAGAGCGCGTGGAAGTCGAGCAGCGCTGGCAGTACGAAGCGACGCCCCAGCAAGGTGGGTACGCTGACCTTCAGGCGTCCGCGCGGCGTGGTCTCCTGCAGGCGCATCTCGCGCTCTGCGTCCTGCAGGTCCTTCAACACCTTGGTGACGTGCTGGTACAACACTTCGCCCTCGCCGGTGAGGGCCAGTGCACGGGTTGTGCGGTTCAGCACCCGCATGCCAAGGCGCAGTTCCAGCCGGTCGACTGCTTTGCCCACAGCAGACGCCGACAAGCCCAGGCGACGGCCCGCTGCTGAAAAACTGCCGGCTTCCACCGCAGTGGCGAACGCCAGCAGGCCATTGAGTGACTCCAGCGACGACAGGGTTGCGGACATTGTTTCCGGACTATCCCGAGCATGACGGTGGTTCCGCGCGTGTGCCGATTGGCCGACGATGATTGCGTCGCCCTGACCGCATCGCAGCTCGCATGGCGTGGCGGCACAGCGGCATCAGGGACATCGCGGATGGAGGCATTTTCCATGGCAGGCCAACATTATTCTTGGGGTACAGTGCACCGCGCGCTGCGCAACAGCGCTGCACCTTTCACCGAGGAGGCGGCGCCGTCCCATGACGTGGTGATCGTGGGCGGTGGTTCGGCGGGTGCGGTGCTGGCAAGCAGGCTGAGTGAGGACGCTTACCGGCGCGTGTTGTTGATCGAGGCAGGTCCCAGCTACCCCCCCGACGCCTATCCCGATGCCGTCCGCCTGCAGAACATCATCGGTGGCGATGCGGCCCATGATTGGGGCTTCGCATCCGAGCCGGGTTGGCAGGACGTGAGTGTGGCGGTGCCGCGCGGCAAGGTGCTGGGCGGCTGCTCGGCAGTAAACGCCGGGGTCGCCATGCGCGCGCCGGCAGGTGATTTCGCTCGATGGACCCGTGCCGGTCTGCCGCATTGGACGCCGCAGGATGTGCTGCCGTTCTTCCGCAAGAGCGAGCGTACCCTGTTTGGTGACGATGCCTGGCATGGACGCGCGGGGCCGTGGCCGATCCACCAGTTGCAGGAAGACGAAGTGTCGGACATGCAACGGGCCTTCATCGCTTCGGCTGAGTTGGCCGGGTTTGCACGCGTGCGGGATTTCAATGGTGTGCAGCCCTTCGGCGTGGGGCCCTACCCGATGAACAACCGCATGGGCCAGCGCTTGAACACCGGCATGACCTATCTTTCGTTGCAGGTAAGGCAGCGGCCCAACCTGCAGATACGCAGCCAGACCCTGGTGGACAGGGTAGAAACCAACAACGGCCGAGCAACGGCGGTGGTGCTCGCAAGCGGCGAACGTATTGCCGGCGACCAGATCGTGCTCAGTGCCGGTGCCTATGGCACCCCGGCCATCCTGCTGCGTTCGGGAATCGGCCCGGCGCAGGACCTGCAGGCCCTGGGTATCGATGTTGTCGCCGACCTGCCGGTGGGGCAGCGCCTGCAGGAGCATCCGTTCTACTACACCACCTGGGCGGCCCGGCCCACCGAGTTGGGGCTGCCGGTGCCGCCGGTCGGCGCCATCCTGTGGACGCAGTCGTCCATGGCCAATGCAGGTGAAGGTGATCTGCATGTGTCGGCTGTGCACTACGGTGACCCGGAAAGCTCGCCGACGGGGGCCGTTTTTGTACTGGCGCTCGCGCTGACCCGGCCACGTTCGCGTGGCTGCGTGCGCCTGCGTTCGCGCGCGCCAGCCGATGCACCCCGGATCGCCCTCAACCTGCTGGGGGAGGCCGAGGACCGCCGCCTGATGGCGGAAGGCATCGAGATCATCCGGCGGATTGCCAGCAAGGGACCATTGGCACGGATGATCGCCGAAGAACTGGTGCCAGGTGCCATGCTGGTCGGCCGGCATACGCTGGAAGCGGCGCTGCCATTGGCACTGGATATCTACCACCATCCCACTTCGACGGCCCCGATGGGCGGTGACGATGATCCGCATGCGGTCACCGACTACCAGGGGCGGGTGCGCGGCATCGAGGGCCTGCGGGTGGCGGATGCGTCCTGCTTTCCCGATGTGCCCTGCGTGGCCACCAACCCTACTGTGATCATGTTGGCCGAGCGCGTCAGCCAATGGTTGCGGGATGCCTGACATGGCCAACCGCGGCTGGCACTTGTTCAATGCCAGGAAGACCCTGCAGGCATGGTTGGCGGTGTATCCGTGCGTGCTCCTTTTCCTCGCCTTGTTCGGGCGGCAGCTTGCCCATTGGCCGTTGCCACTGCGGCTGCTGGTATCGACGGCGGTGATCGTGCCGGTGGTGGTGAACATCACAGCGCCATTGGTCCAGCGCTCCATTGATTGGTTACTGCGGGTGTCCGGCAGGCCCGGCACGGGGGTGACTGCCGAGGAAAGCAAAGAGGAACGGCCATGAACAGATCAAGCACTGCAGTCACCACGTTGCGGCGCGCGGCGAACTGGATAAATGGTGTGCCGCGCTTTGAAGGGCCGCTGCACGACTCCATCGATCCGGCCACTTACCAGGTGATCGGCAACTATCCTGAAAACGGACTCAACGCGGCGATGGCGGGGGTGGCGGCGGCCTCGAAGGCGTTCATCACCACGCCGTGGGCGCGCGACCATGAACTGCGCGCGCGGGTGCTGGAGCAGTTGGCGGCAGCGTTCGAGCGCAACCGTGAGGGCCTGCTGGAGGTGCTGTCGCTGGAGAATGGCAAGATCAAACGTGAGGCCGTGTTCGAGCTGGACATGGTGCCCAGCAAGCTGCGCTACTACGGCGCGGCGGCATTGATGGAGGCGGGCAGGGCATTGCGTCCAAAGCCGGGCCGGTTGTCGATGATCCTGCGCCAGCCGATGGGCGTTGCGGCGGTGATCGCACCCTGGAACTCGCCGGTGGTGCTTACCATCCGCTCGCTGGCGCCTGCGTTGGCGGCGGGCTGCACCACGGTGATCAAGTTGCCCGCGCAGGTTGCGCAGACCGCCAGCATGATGGCCCGCATCATGGGCGAGGCCGAGGATCTGCCGCATGGCGTCATCAACCTGTTCTTCGAAAGTGGTGCTGATGGCTCGAGCTATCTGGTCAACACCTCGCATGTACCGGTGGTCAGTTTTACCGGTGCTACCCGCACCGGCCGCACCATCGCCGCCGCCGGTGCCAGCAACCTGAAGCGTTTTGGCATGGAGTTGGGTGGCAAGACGCCGATGATCGTCTTTGATGACGCTGACCTGGGCCTGACCCTGCCGGTACTGGAAAAGGCCTTGACCGTGTTTGCCGGGCAGTTCTGCATGACGGGCTCGCGCCTGCTGGTGCAGGACGGCGTGTATGCACAGGTACGCGATTCGATCGCCGAGCGCCTGCGGCGGGTCAAACTCGGCCCGGCCAGCGATCCCACCAGCGACATGGGGCCGTTGATTGACCGGGCCAATGTCGAGCGTGTCGAACTGATGGTGGAGACCGCGCTACGCGCTGGCGCCAAGGCCATCGTGCGCGGTGGTGCGATCAAATATGGCACGTTGGCAAAGGGCGCTTTCTTCCAGCCGGCGTTGCTGGAAGTGAGCGACAACCTGCTGGAGATCGTGCAGCAGGAGGTGTTTGGGCCAGTGCTGACCCTGCAGCGCTTCAGTGACGAAGCCGAGGCGGTACGCCTGGCCAACAGCACCGCCTACGGCTTGGCTGCAGGCGTATGGACCCGCGACCTGGCCAAGGCATTGCGGGTGGCCGAGGGATTGGATGCCGGCTCGGTATGGGTGAACGACTGGGCGCGGGTGTTCGATGGCACCGAGGAAGGCGGGTTCAAGCAATCCGGTCTTGGGCGCTTGAATGGGCTGGCGGCGCTTGAGGACTTCGTCGAGTACAAGCACATCGCCTTGCAACCTGGCTCGGCGGGCCCCTGAGCGGGCGGGGTGTGGCAGCTTGGCGGGCGCAGTGCCCGTGCGGAGGTGCAGCGTGGTCACAGGGCAGGCAAATCTGTTGTTGGGTGCCTTGCAGGGCAATAAACGGCCCGCACCGGGCGCGCGGCTCAACCACGCGCGCGGCCTGCTGGTGGAGGGGCACTTCCAGGCCACTGCGCTGGCCGCGCAGTACAGCATGGCCGGTGTGCTGGGCGGGCTGGAGCAGCCCGTGCTGGCCCGGCTTTCCAGCAGCGGCGCTGATCCCCAGCTCGACCAGCGCAGCCCGGCGGCCGAACCACGCGGGCTTGCCCTGCGTATCGGCGCCCGTGCGGCCATGGTGCTGGTGGGGCACTCGCTGGAGGGCTATCCCGCGCGTACGCCGGATGAGTTCCTGGCCTTCCTGCGGGCGATGGCGGCGCCGCACCCGTTGCTGCAGGCCCTGCCTGAAGCCGCGCAGCGCTTCGAGTACCTGCGGCAGGCGGCGCGCAGTGCCAGCTTCAGCGCGCTCAACTACCACTTCCTGCACCCGTACCGGTTGACCGCAGCGGACGGGCATACGCGCATCGGCCGGCTGGTGCTGCGCACGCTCAAGCCACACCCGCAGCTGGGCCTGCCACCCACGGCGGATTACCTGGACCGCCGCCTGCGTGCCGAGCTGGCCAGGGAGCGGGTGGGCTTTGCACTGGTGTTCACCCAGGCCCCGGCCAACCTGGACCCTGCCGACATCAGTCTGGCGTGGGATCCTGCCCTGCCATCGGTGGCCTTGGGGCACCTGTGGCTGGAGCGCGTGGCCCGGCAGCAGGCCGCGCAGCGCAAACGCGTATTCGACCCCAGCCTGCTGCCGACCGGTATCGCCTTTGCCGGAGACCCCATGCTGCGCGCCCGGCTGGAGGCGTACCGGCTGGCGGCAGCGCAGCGGGTGGGGCAAGTGTGGGATTGAGACTCGGGGCCCGGATGGGGGGCTGAGGTTTGAGCGTGCATTGGCTGCGCGTGCTGCAATCAGGGCCAGGCGGGCGCGGATTGACCGTCGCTGGCGGCTTCCATTACACTTCGCGGCCACGCCGGAATAGCTCAGTTGGTAGAGCGGCGCATTCGTAATGCGTAGGTCGTAGGTTCGATTCCTATTTCCGGCACCAGATCAGGCCCGCCTTGTGCGGGACTTTTCTGTGGGCGGCATCCCGGATGGGGGCGGGCGATCCTCGCGCTGGCTTCAAGGGCAGCCATTCGGGTACCGGGACTTCAATGCTCCGGATACATGCTCGCCTCGATCGAACTCACGGACTTTGCCTGTGGGTACTCTGCATTCTCGGCAAAACTGACCAGCTACGCTCCGCCGGTATTGTTGGCCTGCTGGGCGAATGCCTGGTATCCACTTCCTTGGTGAAATACTGGGCCTCGTTCAATGCTTCCGGTGGTAGACGCATGGCTGCCAAGAATCGTCTGCGCTCCACGTCTGACCCGGACCGTAGGGCGCTTATGAATGCAATGAAATTTCCTGTCACGGCTTCCACGGCGGTGTCGAGCGGTGCCTCGTGTGGCACGCGAGGGCTGTTCGAATCACTTCCTGACGTATGGACGGCTTGGCAGTGGTGCTCAACGACGTTGCAGCCGCGTAGTCCATCACATGCTGCGAACACCATGCACCCAAGCACAGGGCCTGCTCGTACCGGGAATGCTCTGTCATGAGGCTGCCCCCGGTTCTTTTACTCGCGTGGTTTTGCCTGGCGGTATTGGCGCTTGTCCCCTGCATGCTGGCCGTTGGGGTCCACGTTCACGCATACCCGACCCCCGCACAACACGGCGTCGGAGGCGTAGTACGCCTGCAGCACCGGAATGGCGTCGTCATAGCGGTTGAGCGCTTCCTGCACCGACGCGAGCTCGCGTCGGTAATAGCCCATGACAGCCCAGCAGGCCAGAATGGCGAGCAGGATCGTGCTGATACCCGTGGCCAGCCACAGCCAGGCGCTTCTGCTGGCGCGGGCAGTGGCTGCGGATATGTCGCGCTCATACTGTGCGGCAACCGGCCCCACTGCGCTCCTGGCATCCTCGGCGATCTGCGAGCTGGCGTTGCCGACAATGCCGCCCACCTTCTGATGAAGCTGGACAAGCTCGGTCTGCAGCGTCTGCATGCGTTGCTCGAAACTCGCCTGCATGCGCTCTTCGCGCTGTTCGAACTTGGCCATCAAGGCGGCCTGCAGTTTTACGGTGTTCTGCAGCGCGCTTAAAAGGTTGGTGAGTTCCGGGTCGTTGGACATGGGTAATCCTTTACCAGTGGGGGCGCATCAAGCACCCATGGCCGGGGCCTGCGGCTGCCTGGCTTGTTCCTGCTGCTGGTTGGCCAGTTGCCGATGTCCCTCTGCGGCCAACGCCTGGACCTGCTGTGATTGCGCAATCTGCGCCGCGGCTTGCGAGAGGCCTGCCTCGTCGTTGGCGAAAGCTGCGGCGGCCAGCTTGTCCAGCTCCGGGTCGCCGGTGCTGAACGCAGTCTGCGTAGGCTGCGCATCACGCGGCGGGTCGATGCTGCTATGGAACGAACCGGACCCTGATCTGCTCTTTTCGTCGGGATCCAGCGGCACGGTGGCTTCGCCGGATTTCGGCGGCTGTATCTTGTGATCGTCGTTGTCGTGCCACTGCTTGCCGTCAAACCAGTAGCCGCTGCGATAGGAGCCGATACCGACATCCTGGTACAGGTTCTCGCCGAAGTTTGGTGCGGTGACGGGCTTGCCGTCCTTGCCCAGGGGGAGCGCAGGTGTGACGTCGGCAGCCCTCAACAAGGTGCTGGCGACGCCGTTGCTGTTGTTGGCCAGGGGCGAGTATTCGAGCTGGGCATCGTTGATCTGCTGGCCTGCCTTGAGCGCAGCTTGCAGCTTCTGCTCCAGCTGCGCATCGGTGCCTTGCCATACCGTGCGGTGTTCGTGGGTTTCGTTGGGGCGTGGCCAGTCCGGCGCGGTTTCGGTACGCACCAGCGGCTCACCATCCGCGCCCTTCACCAGCCTGGCATCCTCCAGGTTGGCACCTTCGCGCGGTATCGGTTGGAGCGAGCCATCGGCTTGCTTCTGGTAAACCGCCTGGTACGGGGGGACGTAGGGGCCGGCATCGACACGGATGTTTCCGTAATTGTCCGACCCCAGCAACGTGCTGCCCGCCAGGTTGCCGATGGCGCTGCCCTCGGGGTTGGCATCCGGGCCGCCACGCACCACAAACTGGCGGCCGTCGGAATGCTCGAAAAGCAGGTAGGCATGCCGTCGGTCGGCAGCGACGGGGCTGGTGCCCACGATGATCTTTGCATTGCCGTCCGGCATCTCAGCCTCCTATGTCCCTGGGCGTGCGTGCAACCTGTACAGCGCTGACGCTGCTGCCGTCCCTGGAATCGAGCGTGACAAACCAGTTGACCGGCGTGGGTGGGGCAGTGGTGCGCTGCGCGGGTGTGGACTCGACCGGCGTTGCGGTGATGCACAGGGTGGAAGATTGCAGGTCCTGCGCCGATGGCTCGGTCGGGGTGCAGGTAAAACCCTGCGCGGAAAGCGCGTGGGTTGCGTCTGCAAGTGATGCCCCGATCGGCGCCCACTGCGCCAGTTGCGTTCTTGCATCCGCAGCCGACTGCTGGAAACGGAACGAGGGGGAGGGGGTGTCGACGTCACTCATGGCGGAACATCCTGTCGCTGTCAGCAGGGAAATCATCAGTACACCAAGCGGACCTGCCGCCTGCAGTAACCGGGGCGATGCGGGCGCCGGGGTTGCGGGTATCGATGGGAACTTACTGGGTCTCATTGGCTCTCCTGGCACCGGACCAAGGCATGTGACATTTTCAGTCTCCTATATTCGATGTTATCTGCCGGTTCACCTCCATAAATGGATTTCTGCAGCCGCCGGGCAGCGTTTGCATTCCGTCCGAAGCGGGGACCTGCTATGTGACGAAGTCACTGGAAGCGGACAGGTAGCGCCGCTGGGGAGATCCGTTAGGCAGATCCGGCGGCCTTGATGGCGGAGATGTTGCCCGTTTGATGTGAAATGGCCGGCGTCAGCCGCGTGTCAATGCGGGGTGAACGCGCTGATCTGGCCGCGGTACCTGCGCCGCCTGCCGCCGGATGCGGGTCGGGCGAGCCTGCGACAGCGGGTCGCAGGTGCGACAACATGTCGCACACCGGGGGGCGCTTTTGCTGCGCGAAATCATTGTCAATGGCTTTCTTAAGTGGTGTGTGAAGCCTAAAATCACGGGGCTGACCTGTAGCTCCCTGTTCAGCTGCCGCCGCCGGGCAATCCGGATGCGGCCTTCCGCGCAAGCGGTTGGCAGGGCTACAGGGGGCAGTACCCCACCGCAATTGGATCGACCGATGATTCCGTTGAAAACTCTTGGGCGCTTGTTGCGCCCGGGCCTCATTGTCGCGATGGCCGTCCTGATGACGGGCTGCGACTGGGCCCTGTTTGACCCGAAGGGCCAGATCGCCCGGGATGAGCTCACGCTGCTGATCACCTGTACGGTGCTGATGCTGCTGGTGGTGATTCCGGTGATCATCATGACGCTGGTGTTCGCGTGGAAGTACCGCGCTTCCAACACCAAGGCCCGTTACGAGCCCAACTGGTCTCACTCCACCGCCATCGAAGTGGTGGTCTGGTCGATCCCGTGCATGATCATCCTGGTCCTGGCGGTACTGACCTGGCGCTCTTCGCATGCGCTGGATCCGTACAAGCCGCTGGAATCCGATACCAAGCCGGTGGTGATCGAAGCGATCTCGCTGGACTGGAAGTGGCTGTTCGTCTACCCGGAAGAAAACATCGCCGTGGTCAACGAACTGACCTTCCCGGTTGATGCCCCGCTGAACTTCAAGCTGACCGCCGATACCGTGATGAATGCGTTCTTCATCCCGCATCTGGGCAGCATGATCTACTCGATGGCCGGCATGGAAACCAAGCTGCACCTGATCGCCAACGAGGCCGGCAGCTATGAGGGCCGTTCCTCGCATTACAGCGGTGCCGGCTTCAGCAAGATGCACTTCACCGCCCATGCGGTGAGCAACGAGGAATACCAGGCCTGGTTGGCCAAGGTGCGCGGCGATGCCAAGGTCATGGACCAGAAGGCATTCACCGAACTGAGCGCCGAGCGCAACCATGACTGGCACCCGGTGACCTATTACGGCAGCACCGAAGCCGGTCTGTTCGACGCGATCATGGCCAAGCATGCCGGTGAGAACCACCACTACGGCATGAAGCATGACGGCAAGGCGATGTCCCACGAGGGCATGGACCCGGCCGCGATGGGCCATGAAGGCATGGATCACGCAGCCATGGGCCACGAAGGCCATGACGCCGCTGCTCCTGCTGCCGCCGAGGCTGACGGCCACGCCGGTCACACTGCAAACGAGCAGCCCGAAGCCGCACATGCCGGCCACGGCCCCTCGGGAGAATGACGATGCTTGGAAAACTCTCTCTGGATTCACTGCCGCACGATCCGATCGTGCTGACCACGCTCATCGGCGCGATCCTTGGTGGCATCGCCGTGCTGGCGGCGGTCACCAAGTTCAAGCTGTGGGGCTACCTGTGGAAGGAATGGTTCACCTCGGTGGACCATAAGAAGATCGGTGCGATGTACCTGATCGTGGCGTTCGTGATGCTGCTGCGCGGCTTCTCCGACGCCATCATGATGCGTGCCCAGCAGGCCGTTGCCGCCGGCGGTGCCGAAGGCTACCTGCCGCCGCACCACTACGACCAGATCTTCACCGCCCACGGCGTGATCATGATCTTCTTCGTGGCCATGCCGCTGATCACCGGTCTGATGAACCTGGTGGTGCCGCTGCAGATCGGTGCCCGCGACGTTGCCTTCCCGTTCCTGAACTCGCTGAGCTTCTGGCTGTTCGTCGCAGGCTGCGGCCTGATGATGATCTCGCTGTGGATCGGTGAGTTCGCCGCGACCGGTTGGCTGGCGTTCCCGCCCTTGTCGGGGTTGGAATACAGTCCAAGCGTCGGTATGGACTACTACATCTGGGCCCTGCAGGTCTCCGGCCTGGGTACCACGCTGAGCGGTATCAACTTCTTCATTACCATCCTGAAGATGCGTACCCCGGGCATGAAGCTGATGCAGATGCCGGTGTTCAGCTGGACCGCGCTGGTCACCAACCTGCTGATCATCGCTGCCTTCCCGGTGCTGACCATCACCCTGGTGCTGCTGACCCTGGACCGTTACCTGGGCACGCACTTCTTCACCAATGATGGTGGCGGCAACGCCATGCTGTACATCAACCTGATCTGGATCTGGGGTCACCCCGAGGTCTACATCCTGGTGCTGCCGGCATTTGGTGTGTTCTCCGAAGTGATCGCCACGTTCTCGCGCAAGACCCTGTTCGGCTACAAGGGCATGGTCTACGCCACCTGTGCGATCGGCGTGCTGTCGTTCCTGGTGTGGCTGCACCACTTCTTCACCATGGGCTCGGGTGCCAACGTCAATGCCTTCTTCGGCATCACGACGATGATCATCTCGATCCCGACCGGCGTGAAGATCTTCAACTGGTTGTTCACGATGTACCGTGGCCGCGTGCACTTCACCTCGCCGGTGCTGTGGACGATCGGCTTCATGATCACCTTCGTCATTGGCGGCATGACCGGCGTGATGCTGGCGATCCCGGCCATCGACTTCGTGCTGCACAACTCGCTGTTCCTGATCGCCCACTTCCACAACGTCATCATCGGCGGCGTGGTGTTCGGCATGTTCGC
>NZ_DLJW01000099.1:0-7776 GCF_002477705.1 Stenotrophomonas sp. UBA7606
GTCGAGATCGTGATACCACGCGCCTTTTCTTCGGGCGCGGCGTCGATCGAGGAGTAATCCTTGAACTCGCCACCGAAGCGCTCTGCACCGATCTTGGTCAGTGCGGCGGTCAGCGTGGTCTTGCCATGGTCGACGTGGCCGATGGTGCCGACGTTGACGTGCGGCTTGGTACGTTCGAACTTACCCTTGGACATGGCTGCTTCTTCTCGGTAACAGGTTGGTTATGCACTATCGGCAAGATGGTGCTCACGAAAGGAATCGAACCTTCGACCTCCTCCTTACCAAGGAGGTGCTCTACCGACTGAGCTACGTGAGCGAGTTGTCTATTATGACGTGTTTTTTTTGCTTTGTTCAATGGAGCGGGAGACGGGAATCGAACCCGCACCATCAGCTTGGAAGGCTGAGGTTCTACCGTTGAACTACTCCCGCATCGGGAACACACGTCACAACATGAAACTGGTGGAGGGAGGTGGATTCGAACCACCGAAGGCGTAAGCCAGCAGATTTACAGTCTGCCCCCGTTGGCCGCTTGGGTATCCCTCCATTCCACTCCCTTGTCTAGGACCGCGGCCTTGCCGGTCAGGGGTGGGTGAGCCCGCTATTTTGGTGATGAGTGCCGATGCTGTCAACAGAAATCTTCACATTCGATGAAAATTTTTTTACAGCACCGGCGATGCCCATCAACAACGCATCACTCGCCGGGCATTTTAAGCTTTTCGTCGGCAAAAATGGCAACGTGCGGCACACCATCTGCACCGATCCAGCCGCGATACATGCCTTCGGTGTTGAACGGGGTTGCCGCCTTGCCATCAGCCGACAGCACGATGGCGCCACCATCACCGCCCAACTCAGGCACGCGCTTGACGATGACCCCCTCGCCCGCCTGGGCCGGGGTCTCGTGCAGGTACTTCATGCGCGAGCAGATTTCATGCGCTGCCGCCAGGCGGATATAGAACTCGCCCCAGCCGGTGCCCGATACCGCGCACTGGTCACTGGCATAGGTGCCGGCGCCGATGATCGGCGAGTCGCCCACACGGCCATAGCGCTTGTTGGTCATGCCACCGGTCGACGTGCCTGCAGCCAGCTTGCCCTGGCTGTCCAGCGCTATCGCCCCCACCGTGCCGAAATGCTTGGCCGTTTCCAGGTCGACATGCGCCTGGCCTGCGGCCTCTTCCTTCAGCGCACGCTGCAGCTGTTCCCAGCGCTTCTCGGTGCGGAAATAGGAGGGATCAACCAACTCGATCTTCTGCTCGGCGGCAAACATCTCGGCGCCCTGCCCGACCATCATGACGTGTGGGGAATGCTCCATCACCGCCTGCGCCAGCAGGATCGGGTTCTTCACCGTGTGCACGCCGGCCACCGCACCCGCGCGCAGGGTGGCACCGTCCATCAGCGAGGCATCAAGTTCGTTCTTGCCATCATGGGTGAACACCGCGCCACGCCCGGCGTTGAAGGTGGGATCGTTCTCCAGCACGGTGATTGCCGCGGTGACTGCGTCCAGGGCCGGCTTGCCCGCCAGCAGTGCTTCATGCCCCTTGCGCAGGGCCTCGGTCAATGCAGCACGCGCGGCACGCTCTTCCTCGGCACTGAAATCCTTGCGCTCCACGCCGGCACCGCCGTGGATCACCAACAAGGGGGACGGTGCAGCCGCCAACGCAGCCCCCGAAGACAACGACGCCAGGCCCAGCAGTACCGCGGAAGTCAGCTTCATGTTTCTTCACTCCGGAATGGAATCTGGATTCTAGGCACGCCGGGCCCTGCCTGAACAGCACGCGCACCCAACTTGCTCGGCTTTCGTCACTGGCGCACCACCTGACGCCGCCTCCAATGCAACAGACACGCACAAAAAAGGGGCCGAAGCCCCCGTTGTAGTGCCCTGCCCCGCACTCAGTGCGGCAGCAGTTGCAGATGGCCATTTTTCACATGCGCCACTGCGGTGAAAGCCGGGTTGTCCACCTTGAACCCATCCAGATGAAGGACACTGTGCTTGCCCACGCCGGTCACCGGCACCGCGCTGTAATCCAGCGGCTGGCCCGCAACCATGCGCTCGGGCGCATGTCGCGGCATCACCAGCCATGCATAGCCATCGCCCAATGCGTAGACGCGCCCGCGGCCGTCCGCTTCCACGCACAGGGCGGCATCCTCGTCCACGCCCAGGCCGACAACCTCGTTGCTGCCCGATGCCTGCGCCGCACGCGCGACGAACGTGATCAGGCGCCCAAGCCGGTCGCGCCGCGCAAAGTGCGTGTCGGTGACCACCTTGGACAGGTAGGGCATGGCCAGGAAGCCCTCGGCAAGGGTGATCTCGCTGCCCATCGGGTTGGCCAGCGCGGTGGCCGAGTCGACGCTGCCACCGTCCAGTGCGCCATAGGCATGGTGCCCGAGCACTGCCAGGCCTGCGCTGGTACCACCAATCGGCTTGCCTGCGCGCACATGGGCATCCAGCAGCTTGTTCAACTCGGTGCCCTGCCAGAAGCGCACGTAGCGCGCCTGGTCACCACCGGCAAGGAAGATGGCATCGGCGTCACGCACCATCTGCAGCACCTTTGGATCATCGGCGGCCTTGCGGTCCTCGAACACCAAGGTCTGTACGGCGGTAACGCCACCGATATCGTTGTAGAGCTCTTTCTGCATGTTGTCGTCGCCGGACGCACGCAGGATCACCACGCGGCCGTGGCCGGCACGCTCAACCCACCAATGGAATGCTTCCGGCACCCAGTCACCGCCGCCCATCAACAACATCGCAGGCTGCGTCCGCGCAGGGCGCGGGGCCTTGATGTCGCCAATTTCGTAGTAGTGATAGCCAGGTCCACCGCTGGCCGGCGCGGCCTGCACATTGGTAACACCTGCAACCACCATCACTGCACCGGCAAGCAACACGCGCTGCAGCCAGGAACTCTTACGTTTCAGCACTTGAAGCCAATCCCGAGGTAATCGTTTGCAGCCGTAATGCCAGACTTTAAGGCAGTGGTCAACCGTGTAAAAAACGTGTTAGATGCCATTACCCCGATCACAAATCTGACACGGGCGGCCGGCATTTCCCCACATGCCGGAGGGAAGAAGTCCAGAACACTTTTCATCAGAGAGCTGATTCATGCGTAAGCACGCAATGGTGTGTTCAATCCAACTGGCCCTGTTGTCGATGGCCGCCCCCGCCCTGGCCCAATCCGCCCAGGAACAACCCCAACAACTGGATACCGTGCAGGTCACCGGTTCGCGCATCCCGCGCGCACAGGTGGAGGGCCCTGCGCCGGTCACGGTGGTGACCGCCGAGCAGATCAAGTCTGCCGGTTTCACCTCGGTCCCGGACGTGTTGCGCTCGCTGAGCCAGAACAGCGGCAGCACCCAGGGACAGCAGAACACCACTGGCGCCCAGTCCACTCCTGGCGCGCAGGCGGTCGACCTGCGCGGCCTGGGGCCGAATCACACCCTTGTCCTGGTCAACGGCCGCCGTATCGCGGACTTCCCGCTGCCGCTCAATGGCCGCAGCAACTTCACCGACGTCGGCAATATTCCGCTGGGCATGATTGACCGGATTGAAGTACTGACCGGCAGCGCCTCGGCCGTGTATGGCTCCGACGCAATGGCTGGTGTCATCAACTTCATCCTTAAGAAATCCACGGATGGCACCACCTTCGACTACCGTTTTGGCGACACCAGCCATGGCGGTGGTTCATCGCAGAATCTGACGATCACCACCGGCTTTGAGCAAGACAACTTCAGCGGCATCGTCGGTGTAGAGCTGATCGACAAGCGCCCGCTGTGGGGCACCGATCGCAGCGTACAGGATTCGACACTGGACTCGCCGGCTGCGGAACGCCGGCTGCCGCGCCTGATCGCCCAGTTGCAGAACTGGGACGACGACGAAAACATCGCCCCTGAGGACGGTTGCGCGGCGATGGCCGGCCTCAACGGCGGCACCACCGTGCTCGCCGAGAACGACTACGGCCCGTATTGCGGAAGCGAGCGTGCCATTGCCTATCGCACCATCCAGAACGAGCGCAAGGGCTTCAACGCCTATGGTTCGTTCGAATACCGCTTCAACGATGCGCTGTCATGGTTCGCCGATATCCAGCTTGGCCAACAGAAAGTCAAGCTGCTGACCGGCACCAACGGCAATGATGTCGCCAGCGACCACATGGGTTGGGAGTTCCATGACCCGAACTCGACCGGCAATTACCGCAACAAGATCTTCTACAACGCCACCACCGAGCGTTACGAGAACTGGGCGCGCCAGTTCACCCCGGAGGAAGTGGGCGGCCTGCGCAACCGCATGAATACCACCACCCAGAAGACGTTTGCGGTGACCACCGGCCTGAAGGGCATATTCGCCTACGAATGGAACTGGGAGGCGGCCTACAACCACTCCCAGTACAAGGCTGACGTCAAGATGCCGCGCATCAAGGCGGCCGCAGCCAATCGCCTGTTCCTGGGCGAACTGCAGGGCTATGACGATGACGGCATCGCGATCTACACCCCGGATCCGGCAAGGCTGTTCACGCCACTGACCGAGGCCGAGTTCGCCTCGATCGCAGCAATGTCCACATTCCACCCGGAAGCCAAGAACGACAACCTCAGCTTCACGGTAGACAACGCCTCACTGTTCTCGATGCCCGCTGGCGATGTCGGCTTCGCAGGCGCCGTGGAATACGGCAAGCAGTCCTATAAGATCAACCCCGATCCACTGGCATTGACCGAAGACGCCTACTACGGCCCCCGGTACGGCGATGGCCATGGCGACCGCAATCACTGGAGTGCGGCCGGTGAATTACGCGTGCCGCTGGCCTCAAGCCTGCAGGCAAGCGCGGCCGGGCGTTATGACCGCTACAGCTACGGCAACAAAAACCCGGGCAAGCTCACCTACAGCGCCGGCTTGGAATGGCGCCCGCTGGATACCTTGCTGCTGCGCAGCTCATACGGCACAGGCTTCCGCGCGCCGGACATGCACTACCTGTTTGCCGGGAACGACTACTACCGCACCCGCTTCGCCACCGACTACTTGGCCTGCCGTACGGACAATGCCGGTGCCACGGACGGCGAATGCTACGACCGCGACTTTGGCAACTACGACGTCAGCACGTTCGACGTCTACAGCGGGAACATGCAACTGGACGAGGAAACTAGCAAATCGTTCTCGGCTGGTTTCGTCTGGTCGCCGGTGGCCAACTTCGATCTAGCGGTGGATTACTACAAGATCCGCATCGAAAACCAGGTGCAAACCCAGGACCGCGAGCTGCTCCGCATCCAGGAAGCCGACTGTCGCCTGGGCAAGACCGATACCGGCGCAGCAGTGGACATCAACTCGCCGACCTGCGTCGATGCGCTGGCCCGCGTGATCCGCGATGCGGACGGCAACATCACCAGCGTGCACTTCGGTCCGATCAACATCGCCAACGAAGAAACCTCGGGCATCGACGTGGCCGCCAACTATCGTCTGCAGACGGCAAACGCGGGCGACTTCAGCTTCACTGGGCAGTACAACTGGACTCACCGCCACACCCGCCAACAGTATCCCGGTGACCCGAAGGAAGACATGCTCGATGTCAGCTTCAGCGCCACAACGCTACCGCGGGTGAAATCGAACCTGGGCGTGAGCTGGGACAAGGGTGCCTGGGGCGCCAGCCTGTTCGGCAGCTATCTGGGCAGGGTTGCCAACTACGATAACGATGCATGGACCGAGGCCACCTGGCGCTTCAATGCGGGCGCGCGTTACGACATCACTGACCACCTGCGGGTGTCTCTGTCGGTCAACAACCTGTTCAACAAGATGCCGCCGAAGGACTCGACTTGGTCGAACTACCCGTACTACGACACCTCGTGGTTCGACAGCATGGGCCGCAGCTACTACCTGCAGCTGACCTGGAAGTTGGGCGGCAAGGCGCTGTAAGGCCAGTCTCCATGTAGTGTCAACAAGGCCCGCCAATGGCGGGCCTTGTTGTTTGTATGGATTGCGTATTCCGGCAGAAGCTGGAGCACAGCGTGCCGGGAAGGCACAGGGGCAATTCTTCTCCGCAACGGACGTAGCCCGGGTAAGCGCAGCGCACCCGGGAGCTTTCGGTTGCTACCCGACCTTGCGCGCATCGGTCATCCCCCGGGTGCGCTGCGCTTACCCGGGCTACGCAGTTGCGATCTTTCTCCACAGCGGCTGTGCGCAATCGATGGAGAAGGCTGTGGACAAGCCCGTGCAGGCCCTGTGCTGCAATGCTCTCGGAGCCATGGTGAATATTTCACCAGCATTTCCGGATGCTCCGCGATGCTTCCCGATAAAAGCGACCCGAACCGCAAAGCGCATGCACCCCCCGGTTGCACAAACGGCCGCGATTTCAGCAATGTCGGCCTTGCGCCCCACAGCATCCCCACAAAGCCGTTGTGCAAGCCCACCCAAGGACGCTCACGCGTTGTCGCGCCGGCTGCTTCCCGGGTGCGCTGCGCTTACCCGGGCTACAACCCCGGGTGATCCGACCTTCAGGGCAGAATCGCTTCTCCACAGCGGCTGTGTGCAATGGATGGAGAAGGCTGTGGACAAGCCTGCGCAGCCCTTGCGCGACAAGGGTTTCAAGAATGTGGTGAAAATTTGATCAGGCTACACAGCGCGGATACGACAAGGCCCCGCAATGCGGGGCCTTGTGGATGCAGCAACGTCGCGGAGGATCAGACGTTGAAGCGGAAGTGCAGCACGTCGCCTTCCTTGACGATGTAGTCCTTGCCTTCCAGGCGCAGGCGGCCGGCTTCCTTGGCGCCCTGCTCACCCTTGAGATTGATGAAATCGTCATAGGCGATGGTTTCGGCGCGGATGAAGCCACGCTCGAAGTCGGTATGGATCACGCCTGCCGCCTGCGGTGCGGTCGAACCGGCACGCAGCTGCCATGCGCGGACTTCCTTCACACCGGCGGTGAAGTACGTCTGCAGGCCGAGCAGCTTGTAACCGGCGCGGATCACGCGGTTCAGGCCCGGCTCGTCCAGGCCGAGATCCTTGAGGAACTCGTCGCGGTCGGCGTCTTCCAGCTGCGCCAGTTCTTCCTCGATCGCCGCACACACCGGCACCACCTCGGCGCCTTCGGCTTCGGCACGCGCGCGCACCGCATCCAGGTGCGGGTTGTTCTCGAACCCATCCTCGGCGACGTTGGCGATGTACATCAGCGGCTTGAGGGTGATCAGGAACATGTCGCGGATCAATGCCTTCTCGTCGGCATCAAGGCCCGCCGAACGTGCCGACTTGCCCTGATCCAGCACCGATGCCAGCTTTTCCAGCACCGGCTTGCGGGCCAGTGCGTCCTTGTCGTTGGCCTTGGCGGCGCGGGTGGCGCGGTCCAGTGCTTTCAGCACCGACTCCAGGTCGGCCAGCGCCAGCTCGGTGTCGATGGTTTCGATGTCCGCGATCGGGTCGACCTTGTTGGCGACGTGGATGACGTTGCCATCCTCAAAGCAACGCACCACGTGGGCGATGGCGTCGGTTTCGCGGATGTGGGCCAGGAACTTGTTGCCCAGGCCTTCACCCTTGGACGCACCGGCAACCAGGCCGGCGATGTCGACGAACTCCATCGTGGTCGGGATCACCCGCTCCGGCTTGACGATGGCTGCCAGCGCCTCAAGGCGCGGGTCCGGCACCGGCACGACGCCGGTGTTCGGCTCGATCGTGCAGAACGGGAAGTTGGCCGCAGCGATACCCGCCTTGGTCAGCGCATTGAACAGGGTCGACTTGCCGACATTGGGCAGACCGACGATGCCGCATTTGATACCCATGGTGCTGTCCTTCGGGAATGGGGAATGGAGAAT
>NZ_DLJW01000099.1:7905-13711 GCF_002477705.1 Stenotrophomonas sp. UBA7606
ATTCTCCATTCCCCATTCCCTACTTCCCGCTAGTGTGCAGCCGCTTCATGGCTTCGTTGTAGTCCCCTGCCACCGCCAACGGCAGCACATCGATGGCGGCGTCGATGGCGCGCTCCATCAGCACCGCGTCATCGTCGGACGGACGCCCCAGCACCCAACCCACCACGCGGTCCTTGTGACCCGGATGGCCAATGCCAAGACGCAGACGGTGGAACTTGCCATGACCCAGCAGGCGGATGGTGTCACGCAGGCCGTTCTGGCCACCGTGGCCGCCGTCGAACTTGAGCCGGGCCACGCCGGGCGGCATGTCCAGTTCGTCGTGGGCGATCAGGGTCTGTTCCGGCTCGATCTTCCAGAACCGCTGTGCGGCGGTGACCGATTTGCCAGAGAGGTTCATGAAGGTGGCCGGCTTCAACAGCCATACCGGTTGCCCGGCGATGTCGACCTTGGCCACTTCGCCAAACAGTTTGCTTTCCAGCGCCCAGCGCGCGCCCTGCCGCTCTGCCAGGGCCTCAACGAAATGAAACCCGGCATTGTGCCGGGTCCGGGCGTGTTCGGGTCCGGGGTTGCCCAGACCAACGATCAATCGCAAGCCAGTCATCTGTCTGATGCATCTGTCGCACCCGCCCCGAAAGGCGGGCGCGACATTGCCGATTACTCGGCAGCTGCTTCTTCTTCGCCAGCCGAGGTCTTGGCGATGACCACGGCGTCGTCGTGGTTCTTGCCCAGCTTCAGCGCCGGGATTTCCACGCCGGCCGGCAGCTTCAGGCCCGACAGGTAGATGATGTCGCCAGCCTTCAGCTCGCCCAGGTCGACTTCGATCGACTGCGGCAGATCCTTCGGCAAGCAGGCAATCGCCACTTCCTTCAGTTCGTGGGTGACCAGCACGTCGGCAGCCTTGCCAGCCGGCGAGGTGTCTTCGTTGATGAAGGTCAGCGGGACCGAAGCGTGCAGCACTTCGTTTTCGTTCACGCGCTGGAAGTCCAGGTGCATGACCAGCTGCTTGTACGGGTGACGCTGCATGTCACGCAGCAGCACCTTGTGGATGGTGCCGTCCAGGTTCAGGTCGATGATCGACGAGTAGAACCAATCGTTGAACTGGGCCAGCCAGATTTCGTTGTGGTTGAACTGAACCTTCACCGGCTCGCGATCACCACCGTAAACGATGCCCGGAACCACACCTTCGTGACGCAGGCGGCGGCTCGCACCCTGACCTTGCACGTCACGACGAGCGACTTTGATTTCGTGAGACTTTGCCATTGTTGACTACTCTAGGTTGTTGCACCGCCTCGCGGCGCTGCGTAGAGACTCTTCCGCGACCAGAAGAGCCTGATGTGATCCCCGGACAAGCCGGGGACCGGATGCATCAATCCACGTACATCGAGCTGACCGACTCACCGAAGGCGATGCGGCGCATCGTCTCGGCCAGCATTTCGGCCACGCTGATCTGGCGGATCTTGGGACAGACGCGGGCCACTTCGGAAAGCGGGATCGTGTCGGTCACCACCAGCTCGTCGAGCTGGGAGTTGTTCAGGTTGTCCACTGCCGGGCCCGAGAGCACGGCGTGGGTGCAGTACGCGGCAACCTTGAGTGCACCGCGCGCCTTGAGGGCAGCAGCGGCCGCACACAGGGTGCCGGCGGTGTCGACGATGTCGTCGACCATGACGCAGGTCTTGCCTTCGACGTCACCGATGATGTTCATCACGGTGGCGACGTTGGCACGCGGGCGGCGCTTGTCGATGATGGCCAGGTCGGCATCATCCAGGCGCTTTGCCACGGCGCGGGCGCGTACCACGCCGCCAACGTCCGGGCTGACCACGATCAGGTTGTCGGTGCCGTAGGCGCGCCAGATATCGGCGAGCAGCAGCGGCGAGGCATACACATTGTCCACGGGCATGTCGAAGAAGCCCTGGATCTGATCGGCGTGCAGGTCGACCGTGAGGATCTGGTCGGTATGCACGGCCGAGAACATCTTGGCAGCGACCTTGGCGGTGATCGGCACGCGCGAGGAGCGCATGCGGCGATCCTGGCGGGCGTAACCGAAGTACGGCACCACCGCGGTGACGGAGGCGGCGCTCGCGCGCTTGAGCGCGTCGATGATCACCAGCAGCTCCATCAGGTTTTCGGCACTCGGGGCGCTGGTCGGCTGCACCACGAACACGTCCTGCTTGCGCACGTTTTCCTGGATCTCGACCTGCACTTCGCCGTCGGAGAACTTGGAAACCAGCGCTTTGCCCGGCCTCACCCCGAGTTCCTTGCAGATGCTCTGCGCAAGGCGTTTGTTGGCATTGCCGGAAAAGACCAGCAGGTTCGGGGAATCTTGCATGACAGCTCTCTCGGGCGGGGGGCGAGTAGCGAAAAGAACGTGATTACTGCAGAGATGGCGCGTTTGTGGGTTTGCGCACATCCATTGCGCTTACAGCCTTGGGGAAGGATGTGGCAGGGGCGGTAGGATTCGAACCTACGAATGCCAGGATCAAAACCTGGTGCCTTGGGCCTCTTGGCGACGCCCCTGCATCAAACACTTCCCGTCGTCTCCAGCGCATCAAGCAGTGGCGAGCGATCAACACCCGCAGCCACCCATGCCCGCAGTTGCCCCGGCAATTCCGCCAGGGCCTGCTCTGCAGCAGTACGCGTGGCGAATTCGACAAAACAACCGCTTCCCGACCCCGTGAGCCGTGCCCGACCAATACCTGACAGGGCCTGGAACGTTGCCTCGATGGCTGGCTCCTGGCGCCGTAGTACCGGCTCGAACGCATTTCCGAGGACGGTCCCGGAAGCGAAGTCCGCTATTTTCACGGGCTTGGCATCCCGAGTCAAATCCGGGGAACGGAAAAGTTCAGCGGTGGGGACGTGCACCCCCGGGTCGACCAGCAAATACCACGCTGGCGGCAGGCTGATCGGGGTCAACTGCTCGCCCACGCCTTCGGCCCAGGCGCTGCGGCCGCGCACGAACACCGGCACGTCCGCACCCAGCTTCACCCCCAGGGCAGCCAGTGCGTCTTCGTCCAGGCAGGTGCCCCAGAGCGCATTGAGCGCCACCAGAACCGTGGCCGCGTCGGACGAGCCGCCACCGAAGCCACCCCCGGCCGGGATGCGCTTTTCGACGCGGATGTCTACACCTTGCGGACAATCAGCCGCCTCTTTCAGGATCCTGGCGGCGCGGACAACCAGGTCATCGGCTTCGGCCACGCCGGCCACGGACGGCCCATCGCGACGCACCTGGCCATCCGCTCGCAGGCGCAAGCCTATGCGGTCACCCCAGTCCAGCAGGCGGAAAACGGTCTGCAGCTGGTGATAGCCATCGGCGCGACGGCCGGTGATATGCAGGAACAGATTCAGCTTGGCCGGGGCCGGCCAGTACGACCAGCCCGCATTCACGACAACGGCACTCATTGTTCGGCCGCGCCCCAGGCGTCGACGATCAGGCGTACCTTGGCATCGCCATTGACCGCCTCGATGCGGCGCGGCAGCGAGGGTTTGCCCGCCTCTGCCGGGTACCAGTCCAGATAGTCGATCTGCCAGCCCTGCTGGCGCAGCACGCGCGGCCGGCCTTCGGCATCAAAACCAAGATGCTCCGGCGTGCCGGTATCGGACGGCAGCCCGCGCACCCACTGCGCCAACTGCTCGACCGGTATCTCCCAGCCAGTTGCCTGCAGCAGCACCTGGCCGGCGTCGTCACCGGTGCGCGGACCACCCTCCAGGCCATCCAGACGCACCATCTGCCCTGCAGCACCGCTCAAACGCCAGCTCTGCCGGGTCACCGGTGCCGCCAGGCTGACCTCGTAGGCCTGCCCCCGCTGCTGCCAGTCGATCCGGCCATTGCCGCCATTGCGGCCCTTGCTGATCGCCGCCCGGCCCTGGAAGGTCCAATCCGGCGCAGCGCGCAGCGCTGCCTGGCGCGCCTGTTCAGCCGCCTGCGCCTGCGCCGACACTTCCGCGACTTCGGCCGCCACCGGCGTCTGCTGGCGCTTGGGCACGGAGCCGCAGGCCGCCAACGCAGCCACCATCAGCAGCACCAGCGGTGCCCGCCACAACTTCATCCTGTTCATGCACCCAACTTTTCGATCGCACGCTGCAGCGCGCGGTTGTCCGGATCCAGCTTGCGCGCCTCATCAAAGAAACGGCGCGCCTCGTCTTTCTGCCCCAGCACCCACAGCACCTCGCCAACATGGGCGGCGATCTCCGGATCCTTGTTCAGCCCCCAGGCGCGACGCAGGTGCTCCAAGGCTTCCTGGTTGCGCCCCAACCGGTACAACACCCAGCCATAGCTGTCGACAATGGCGGCATTGTCCGGCTCGGCCACACGTGCGCGGTCGATCAGTTCCAGCGCCTCCTGGTAACGCTGGGTGCGGTCGGCCAGGGTGTAACCCAGCGCATTGAGGGCGGCCACGTTCTCGGGCTCGGCAACCAGGATCTTGCGCAGATCGGCCTCGGCACGCGGCACGTCGTCGTTGCGCTCCCAGGCCAGGGCGCGCGCATACAGCAACGCTCCGTCGTCCGGGAACGCCGCCAGGCCGCGGGTAAGCACATCCATCTCGGCCTTGCTGCCATCGCGCTGCTGCAGCTCGGCCTCCAGCAGGTAGGCATCACGGCGCACATCGTCGTCCAGCGCGGCATCGGTCTGCACCGCATGAACCTCGGCATTGGCGCGCTGCTTGTCGCCCATCAGGTGCAGGGCGTTGACCGCGCGCAGGCGCGCTTCGCCGCGCTGCTCGCCACCGGGGACACCGTGGTACCAGTCCACGGCCTCCTGGTAGCGCTTGAGGTATTCGGCAATCTTGCCCAGCAGCAGACGCTGCTCGGGGTCGGGCTTGCTGGCCTTGGCCGAGATGTCCTGGTACAGCGCCAGCAGCGCGGCATCGTCCTTCTGCTTGGCCAGCAGCGAGGCACGCATGCCCCAGGTCTGCAGGTTCTGCGGCCCCTGCGCCAGCACCCGTTCGGCCGGTTCGGGCGCACCCAGCGCGTCATAGGCGAACGCCAGCGCATTGCGCAGCTCTTCATCAGCCGCGGCCTTGCCCTCGATGCCCTTCAGCAAGGCCAGCGCCTCGTCCTTCTTGCCCGCCTGGTTGAGCTGGGTGGCGTGCAGCAGCACTACCCGCGGCTCTTCCGGGAAGCGCCGGACCACCTCGGCCACCATGCGCTGGGCCAGTTCCGGGCGGTCCATGCGCAGCGCCAGCCGACCGAACTCCTGCCAGGCATCCAGCGTCTCGGGGATGGCATTGGCATCCACCAGCTCCCCCAGCACCTGCGCCGGCACCGCCGGATCACGGCCGCCCGTCGCCAGGGCCAGCACGGCGTAGCGCCAGGCCAAGGGTTCGGGGGCCCGCAGCACCGCCAGCAGTTCCCTGCGGGCCTGCCGCGCGTCCCCCTTGCGCATCGCCAGCGACGCACGGGTGGCACGTACCGCCACCGCCCCCGGGTCACGCTGCGCCCATAGCGCCAAGGCTTCATTGGCGCGGGCATCGTCACCGGCAATCATGGCAATGCGGGTGGCCCGTTCAGCCAGCCCCACGTCGCCCTGTGCCTGCTGCGCGGCCTGCAGGTACCAGCGCGCGGCGTCGGGCAACTTGCCGGCCTGCAAGGAAAATTCGCCGGCCAGCATGGGTTCCAGCGGTGGCGCGGGGGTGGCTACCGCAGCCACTTCCGCGGGTTTTGCCGGTGCCGCCAACGCCGGGAAAACCGGCAGGGAAAGCAACAGAACGGTGCATATGCGATGGAATACGGGCATCTGGCGCAACCGGGCCGTAAAATGGCGGCCTTCAACAGCCAGCAGCTTATCGCAAGCAACTGAACAGATGACCCT